>JAFUJH010000076.1 GCA_017473775.1 Ruminococcus sp. | reverse complement strand
TGTTTGTAGAGCATATTGGATTCTCCGTTTCTGGTTTCTAGACAACTCCATTTTAACGGATTTCTTTCAAATATGCTCTACTTTTTTACTCTTTTTTTCAGTAGGCTCTTTTTCTTACCCCAACATTTATTATAGAGCCGAGTTTTTCTCAGCTTTCATTGATTATTGCACAGACATACTCCTCTGTGCTGAAAGCTTCAAGTTTTAAATGTGGCAAAGGATTCGATTTAATCCCTGCTTTGTCTGCTACTGTTATGCTTTTGAGCCCACCGCTGAGTCCTTGCCCTGTGTATTTAAGGTACGCCTCTTTGGCACACCAGACCTGCAAAAACCGCTCACAGTCGGCATTGTTGCCGCTTAGTACATAACTCAGCTCCTCGTCGGTGCAGACTCTTTTAATAAGAGATAGCTCCACTGTGCGGATTTTCTCTATATCAATTCCCACGGGAGCAGAGCCTGCTGCACAGGCAATGTAATCTCCTGAATGGCTTATGCTGAAGTGTACTGTGTCACCTTTAAGGTGGGGCTTGCCCTTTTCGTCTGTGTAAAACTCAGGGCTTTCGATACAAAAGTATTCCCCTAGCATTTCACGCAGGAGCATATCTGCAAATACACAGCATCTTTTGTCAGCTTCCTGCTTGTATCTGTCTGCCTTTGCTTGCCGCTGAGAGGTCATAGCAAGATAGGCTTTTTGATACAGCTCCTCGCTGTAACAGCTTTCTGAGATATTGATTATTCTGTAAATCATAGGGAATTTATATCCTTTGCAATTTCATACAGTGCGTCCTGTGCCTGAGGCAGGTAGCCTGTTTTCTCTGCAAAGGCGTGGAATACTCCGCGGTAACGGATGCACCTTGCATCTGCACCTGACTCTCTGAGCTTTGCACAGAAGTATTCTCCCTGTGGACGCAAGCCGTCATAATCTGCAGTGATGACTGTGGTTTTGGGAGCACCCGTAAAGTCAGCATATATGGGGCTTACCTGTGGGTCGTGACGCAGGTCACCTGCAGTGCTTAAATACATATGACCGATGGTTGTCATAAAGGTCATATCAGCTTTACCGTCAGTGCGGCCTAAACTCAGACGGGGGATAACAAGGGATTTTTCATCTTCGTTAATTGCAAAGTCCTCCTCTTTCCACTCAAAGGGAGCCTCGGTGTCAAGGAGCACACAGGGGTACAGCAGTGCCATATAGCGGATTTTATCCTTGCCCTTATTCAGTGCTGTTGCGGCGGCAATGCCTGCACCTGCACTGTCGCCTGATATGCAGATTTTGTTTTTATCTATGCCAAGTGCCTCTGCGTTTTCATAAACAAAGTTCAGGGTGCACAGACAATCGTTGAGTCCCTTTGGAAAAGGACGCTCGGGTGCAAGTGAATACTCAATGTTATATACAACACAATCGGCTTCCTCGCAGATATACTTGCAGAGGTTTTCCATATACTGTGCACTGCCTGCAAAGAAACTTCCGCCGTGAATATATAAAAGTGCAGGAGCATCTCCCTGTCGTTTTGTGCGGCGGAGTCGGTACTCCCATACTGTGAAATCATATCCGTCACAGTTAAGAGTCAGCTTGTCCGTAAGGATTGTTTTTGTGTTCAGGTTAAGACCCGGAAAGCCCGTGTCGTCCCTGTGGTCCTGCAAGGTTTGAGCAGGACGGTGGTTGCTGTTTAAGTGCCTGAGATAGAGCGCCTTTTCTCTGGGGTCAAGGGCAGTACCCTCAATATCGGGGACAGGTTTCAGGGTGATTTCACTGCCGAAGCTTTCCGATATAACTGAATTTTCCTGCAGAATTTTCAGCAGGTCTTTGCTGTAGTTTATCATATTATCAACCTTTCACACAGGTTTTTACATAGAAGCTATTGCCTTGAGCATAAAGTATTCTGCAAAAACTACGATAATCACTGCCATCAGATAGGCAACAAAAAACGGCACAGGCAACAGGGTGTGGATTGCAAGTATAAACAGCTCGTACAGCACAAGGCGTATCGCCGCCATAAAGAACAGCCGCCGCTCGCTCATGAACTTAAATCCGTGATACCATACAAATCTGTTCATCACCCAGCTTATCATAGCACTGAACACACAGGTGGAGTACAGAACATATCCCCAGTGGTCCCAGCCTGTGATGACGCTGGCAGTGAATATCATATGCAGAGACACAAGGAAGGCAATAATGCTTGCAAAGGAGGATATAAAAATCCGTTTGTGTATACGAAGTGTGTCAAGTACAGGGTTAAAGTGAGAGGAGCTGTTGTCGTCAATATATATTGCCTCAATGGGCACGGTGTCGATTTTAATTCTCTGCTTTACAGCGAAGATGAGCATATTCATTTCGTACTCATATCGGTTGCCGCCTATGCGTGTCAGCCACTCAATATGCTCGATGCAAAATCCCCGCAGTCCTGTCTGATTGTCGCTTAAATACAATCCGCTTGCAATAGTGAAGATAAACCTTGACAGGCTGTTGCCAAAGCGTGAGCGCAAGGGAGCGTCCTTTGTCAGCGTCCGTGTGCCTAAGATGAAGCTTCGTCCTGAGTGAAGCTCCTTGCAGATATTCAGTATATCTCGGGTGGAGTGCTGACCGTCTGCATCTGCTGTGATGAAGTATTTGCAATCAGGGAAGAGGGAAGAAAGCTTCTTCATTCCGTACTTCATAGCAAAGCCTTTGCCTCGGTTTTTGGGGTAGGAGAGGACAGTGGCGTCATTCTCAACCTTGTGGAATACTTCCTTGTATTCTTCACCGCTTCCGTCATCAATTATCAGAATATCAAAGCCTGCCTCTTTAAGCTCTCTTACAGTGCCAATCATAAGGTCGCAGGGCTTGTAGGCAGGTATCAAAATTACAGTATCCATAAAACTCCTCTGTTAAAGCATACTTTTACATATAAATTATACGGCATTTTCCGCTTATTTGCAATATGTGATTTATAAGGTATATAGGGCAGAAAAAACCACTTCAGTATATTACAGCGTATTGACTAAAAACCGCTGTTGTGATATTCTTATCGTGGTATTGCTATCTTATATTTTTATAATAGGAGATGTGTGATTTGGCTTTCTGGCAGGACGAGTTAAAGGAGCTTGAGGCCTCAGGCAGAAGCTTCGCTGATATATACAGAATAATGAAAAGCCGTTTTTCTTCAGAGATTTTTTCTGAGGAATATCGGGACGGGGATACTATACGAACAACCTACAGCGAGCTTTTTGCAGGTGCAGAGAGCGTAGCAAAGGGGCTCTCCGATTTGTATCCCGATTCCTTCGGCTGTTTTATTGCTATCCGTATGGATAACTCTCCCTTGTGGGTGGAGTGCTTTTTCGGTGCTCTTATGGCAGGACTGCGACCTGTGCTCATAAATACCCGTCTCAATGAGCCTTCAGTAGAATATACCCTCAGTGTTACAAATGCCCTGTGTGTCCTCTGCGATAATGACACAGACAAAGAAAAATATATAAATGCAAATAACTTCAAAAAAGCAGAGTTTGTACCCGCTCGGTGGGCTGACGAGATAGTGCTGATGAGCTCAGGCACCACAGGCACTCCTAAGCTTGTGGTCTATGACGGCGGTGCTGTGTGCGAGCAGATACTGGTGTCAGGCTGGGTAGTAAAGCAGAATCCCACAATCAAGCACGACAGAAAGCTTCAGATTCGTCTGATTGCACTTCTGCCCTTTTATCACATATTCGGACTCAGTACAACTCTGATGTGGTTTGGCTTCTTCGGACGCACTCTTATATTTCCGCCTTCTATGGACTCCGAGTCCATTCAGTTTGCCTGTAAAGTGGGCAAGGCTACTCACTTTTTTGCAATTCCGCTGGTGTGGAACACTGCAATGAAGAAGCTCCTTTCTGAGGCAAAGCGTCAGGGACAGGAGGAGAAGCTTAGGAAGGGTATCAGAATATCCAACGCACTCCAGTCAGTGTTCCCTCGTTTTGGCGCATATGTTGCCAGAAATATCCTGTTCAAGGATGTACGGCGTCAGGTGTTTGGTAATACACTCGAATTCTGTATCAGCGGAGGCGGTTTTATATCCTCTGAGACGGTAGAGATGATGAACGGTCTGGGATATTCCCTGTACTGCGGCTACGGTATGACAGAGACAGGTATCACTTCAGTTGACCTTTCAATGAAGGCGTCCCTCAGAAACGAGAACACAGTTGGCAGACCCTTCCCCACAGTGGAGTATAAGTTCTCTGATAAGGGAACCCTCCTTGTTAAGGGTGGCACACTGTGCAGTGCCTTTGTAGATAAAGAGGGCGAGCATCGCAGGAATAAGGAGGACTTCTTTGACACAGGGGATATGTGTACTGTGGATAAAAGAGGCAGATGGGTGCTATTTGGCAGACAGGACGATGTTATCATCGGCGAAAGCGGAGAGAATCTAAGCCCTGATATGATAGAACAACAGCTTGATATAAAGTGCTCAGGCACAGTGTGCGTGCTGGGACTTGACATAGAAGGAAGTGTACGCCCTGCATTGGTGGTTGGTGTGAGTAAAAACACAGGCTCCTACGAGCTTGCAAAGCTTGCAGAGAAGATATACTCTGCAATTGAGTCCCTGCCGATAACAATGCGACCTGCAAGGGTGCTTTGCACAACCGACGAAATCCCTGAGAATCTGGGTAAGGTGAAGCGTGCAAGCCTTAAAAAGCTCATTGAAAACGGCGAGGTTTCTGTATCGGAGCTTCAGCGTGTGCAGGCGGACTCCCTTGCACAGGTTTACGGCGAGAGTGTAGCTCAGATTATTGAGGGCGTCAAAAAGTGCTTTGCACAGGTGCTGTCAAAGAATTTGGCGGAGATTGAGGACACCGCTCATTTTATCTACGATTTAGGCGGAGAAAGTATGAGCTACTTTACACTTTTCTCTCTTATTAACAACACCTACGGCACACAGCTAAAAATGGAGCAGTCAAATCCCTTGTTCACTCCCCTTGATTTTGCAAAGGAGATAGCCAAGGGCGGAAACTAACAGTGCAGTAAAGGTCTGCATATATGGGTGGATATATGAAAAGATTATTCAGAATTATACTAAAGGCGTTGTCTCTGTGGTCAATGTGGCTGTTCTTCCTGCCTAAGATCCGACACGAAAGCAAGGAGAACAGAAAGTCAACCTTCGCTTTCAAGGGACCTGCCATTATTGTTACAAACCACAATCATTTTATAGATTTTATACTTATGCTTTACCTGTTCGCGTTCAGGTATGTACGCTGTATTGTGGGTAAAACCCTGTACGAGAGCAGTAAGCCTATGACTATGATAATGAAGCTTTTAGGTGCAATTAAGGTGGACAGATTTGCCTTTGATATGGAGTTCTTCTATGAATCCACAGAGCATCTGAAGAAAAAGGGTGTTATCCTTATTTTCCCGGAGGGCAGGCTCTCCCGTGATGGCACCATACTTCCCTTCAAAAGCTCCGTGGTGCTTATGGCACTGCGTACAGGGGTGGATATCATCCCTGTATATCATACACATAAGTACGGCATCGGCAAGCGTGTGGGAGTTATGGTAGGCGACAGGATAAACCTGAGTCAGCTGTGCAACACCTCAACCCCTAATGAAGCAGAGATAACAGAGCTTACACTTCTCCTTGAGAATAAGATTAAGTCCTTGCGTGACCTGTACGAGCAGGGAGGAGGCGTAAGATGAAAAAAGAATCAAAGTTTAAGACAGCTCTGCGTAACTTTACCAGAGCTTCAGGTGTAGTGCTTATCAGAACAGGCTTCCGCCTGATATGGATGCCGAAAATTCGTTTTGAAAGTGAAAACGCCAGAAAAACTATGAAGTCAAAGACCCCCCTCATTATCATCAGTAATCATTGCTATTGGTTTGACCCTGTTATGATGTATCTGCTGGCACATACAAGCAAAATGTCAGTTGTAGCCGCTAAAGAGGTAATGACAGGATTTAAGGGTATATTACTCAAAGCACTCGGTTGTATCCCCGTGGACAGGACTACTATGGATTTAGTGTGTCTGAGGGAATGTGCTGCCAGAGTCCGTCAGGGTGAAAGAGTAGGAATATTCCCTGAGGGAATGATAAATTTTGAGGAGGAAATGCTCCCCTTCAAAGCAGGTGTGTCTCTTATTTCAGCTCAGACGGGTGCTCCTGTTGTGCCTGTTTACATATCGGGGGATTACCGTCCCTTTGGTAAGGTACAGGTGCTTATAGGTGACGCAGTTGATATGAGCGGATACTTCAGCACTCCTGCTACAGCGGCAGAAATCTCTGCAGGCACAGATGCTTTGTATGAGAGAATGTGTTCTCTCAAAGAAAAGCTTCTTGAGTCAATGACCGAAAAACAGAGAGCAGACAGAGATAACTTCAGAGCGGAATTTATGGTGAGCAGAGCATCTGCCATAGAGGAGCAGAAGGAATCGGTAAATAAGTGATATTTCACTTAATTTATACATTTTACTAAGAAAGCAGGTAAGGATATGTACAGCAGTTATTATACCGGAAGAATGAAAAAAGAAGAGCTTGAGATGTGTGTGGAGATAAGAACAATCGATGGACTTCTCAACCATATGCTCAATACATACGGTGACATCGACTCCATCACAAGCGGAGCAAAAACCGTAACCAACAAGGAGTTTTACGAGGAGATTGCACTCACTCGAGGCTTTTTTAGCTCTCAGGGCATAAAAAAGGGTGACCATGTTGGTATTATGCTGAAGAATGAGTACGACTTTATGCGTATGTATATGGCGATTGTTACCATGGGTTGTGTGGCTGTGCTTGTGCCTATGCAGACTCCCGTGACAAATGTGGGTAATCTCTGTAAGGGCTTTGATGTGAAACTGCTTGTATACAGCAGAGTTTTCGGCGATGCTTTCAAGACCATGGATGAAGATATTCCTGCCTACTCTCAGGATGAGGCAGTGGGCACAGAAAAGACAGATATGTGTGCAGATATTACTCCCGATACTCCTGCAACCATTATCTTCACAGGCGGCACCACAGGCAAGTCCAAGGGTGTACTCCTCTCTCACGGTAATATTATGCGCGGTACTGTAAGCTCGGCTTATGGCACACGCAACGGCTTCGGTGCACGATACTATGCTATCATCCCCTTTACTCATGTATTTGGTCTTATCCGCTCAGGTCTGGCGGCCTTCTACACAGGCAGCTACCTGTGTATGTGCGAGGATATGAAGAATATATTCAAGGATTTACCTGTTGCAAAGCCCACCTATCTGGTGCTTGTTCCCGGACTTGCAGAGCTTGTGTGGAGCATTATGGCTCAGCGTGGCAAGGATGCAGTAGGCGGTCAGCTGGATGTTATCATCTGCGGTGCGGCGGCTGTTCCTCAGAAGCTGGTGGACAGACTCGCTCAGTTTGATGTGGCACTTCATCCCGGTTACGGTCTGACAGAGTCCTCAAACCTTGTTTCAGGTAATGTTGACCCTTGGAATGTACACGGCAGTGTAGGTCAGCTTTACGGTTATCAGGAGGCAAAGGTAGTAGACGGTGAGCTGTGGCTCAAGGGAGAGAACATTATGCTCGGTTACTACAACAATCCTGAGGCAAATGCCGAGGCATTCTGTGACGGCTGGTTCAAGACCGGCGACCTTGTAGAGTTTGACAAGGAGGGTAACCTTTACATCGTAGGACGAATCAAGAATGTGATTATTCTTGATAACGGTGAGAATGTATCTCCCGAGGCTATTGAGGACAAGCTCTGTGAGCTTCCCTTTATTCAGGCGTGTATGGCTTATGAGGATACAAACTCTGCAGGCAAGCCCATTATTGCACTGCAGGTTTTCCCTGCGATGAAGGCTCTTGAGGCTATGAAGTGCGAGGATGCACAGGCTCTCATTCAGGGTGCAGTGGATAAGTTCAACGCCTCTGTTCCCACATATATGAGGGTTGCAAAGGTTATTCTCAGGGACGAGGATTTCCCCAGAAGCGGTGCGATGAAAATTATCAGAAATCAGGTGCAAAAATGATTATAGAAAGACTCAAAAAGCTTACTGAAGCTATTATGGCCGGTACTGCAAATATTAATTTTGACGATATTAACGCAGACAGCAGACTTGTAGAGGATGTATGCCTCAACAGCATTTCTATGCTTATGCTGGTTATTGCCATTGAGGAGGAGTTCTCCATTGAGCTTCCTATTAACGAGGCATCTGCCTGCGTAACAGTAGGCGAGATTGCAGATGTAATCCGGGGCTGCATCGATGCTAAAGCATAAGTCGGTACGGGATTTTGAGGATAAGTGGGAGTATGCACAGCCCTATGCAGGTGCTCAGCTCAGAGTTAACCGTAAGGCTTACTACCACCACGGAATATATACAGGCGACAGCGTGATTCATTTTGGTGAGGGTAACCCCGAGGCGGATATGCTTCACGGAGAAAACAATATTGTTCACGAATCCTCTTTGGCAGAGTTTCTGCAGGGAGGGCTCTTAGAGGTGCGTGTGTATTCCCGAGGTGAGAAAAAGCTCCTCAATCCACCCGAAAGAACAGTTGAGCTTGCCCGTTCTATGATAGGCGAGGGCGGCTATCACTTTGTACGCAATAACTGCGAGCATTTTTCCAATTACTGTGCTTTTTCGGAGAAGTACAGTGCTCAGGCAGAAGGTTATGTAAAGGATATCAGAAAGCGAATCGGCAAGGACTGATGGTTTTACATACAGAGTCTCCTGCCATATAACAGTTTATAAGGCAGAGAGCAATATGCAGCTTTCTGCCTTGTTTTATCTTGCCTTTTGATACATAACGCCGAATAGAATGTGCAGTCGTTGACAAATCAACAACTCGGATGTATAATAACATCGGCAAACAGATAAGCACTGCTCCGATTTGGAGCAGTAACTCAGAAAGGGGTTTCGTTATGGTACACCGTTACGAGCATTTTGCTTCTGCTGTTTCAGGCATCAACCGCTGTATTCAGAAGATTGAAGCTGACGAAATGGAGAAGCATGGACTGCGAGGCTCTCACGCTCAGTATCTTGCTGCATTAAGAAGGTACGAGCAGGGACTTACCGTGTCACAGCTGAGCGAAATGTGTATGAAGGATAAGGCGGCGGTCTCCCGTGCTGTAGCAGAGATGGAGCAAAAAGCGCTTATTATCCGTGAAACCGTAGGAGACAACCTGTATCGTGCATCAATTGTCCTTACCGATAAGGGCAGAGAGATTGCAGAGTATGTAGCTCACAGAGCAACCTCTGCAGTTGAGCATGTGGGCCTTGGTGAAAAGGAGATAGAGGATTTCTACAGAGCGTTGGATTTGATTGCCAATAATCTGAGAGAAGTATGCAAAAAGGGTCTTCCCGAATAACCACAGGTGTATTATCAGGTTTTTTCCGACTACATTAAGAATAGGTGATATTTATGTCAAATACAGAAAATAAGGTAAGAATTATCGTAGACTCTGCGGCGGACTTCGCACAGGGTGTTGCAGAGAAGGTTACTGTCCTGCCTATGACCCTGCGCTTCGGTGACGAGGAGTTCACAGACGGAGTTACAATCAACAACAAAGAATTTTATTCAAAGCTTATAGAGAGCGATGAGCTCCCCACTACAAGCCAGATTATGCCTCTTGCCTTTGAGGAGGCATACAAAGAGGCAATAGCAAATGGCGAGGATGTAGTTGTAATCACACTTTCCTCCAAGCTTTCCGGCACATATCAGAGTGCTTGTATTGCAAGGGACGAGGTAGGCGGCAACATCTATGTTGTTGACAGCCTTTCTGTTGCAATCGGCGAGGGCATACTTGCAGAGCGTGCAGTTGAGCTTATGGAAGAGGGCAAAGGTGCAAAGGAGATTGCGGATATCCTCAATGAGGAGAGAAAGAACATCCGCCTGATTGCTCTGCTCAATACCCTTGAATATTTGAAAAAGGGCGGAAGAATCTCAAAGACAGTTGCTTTTGCAGGCGAGATGCTTTCCCTCAAGCCTGTAATTAATGTGCTGGAGGGTGAGGTTAATCTTCTTGGTAAGGCACGAGGTTCCCGTCAGGGCAACAACCTGCTTGTCAAGGAGATAGAAAACGCAGGCGGTGTAGACTTTACAAAGCCCCTGCTTTTAGGCTACACAGGACTTGAGGATTCCCTTTTGCAGAAGTACATCGACGATAGCTCTGCACTGTGGAAGGGTCAGACCGACAGCCTGAGGGTTTCCTGTATCGGAGCTATAATCGGCACCCATGTAGGCCCCGGCGCGGTAGCAGTTGCTTTCTTCAAGAAATAAACACCGAACATTGGACATAATATAAAAGACTGCGGTTATTGTATGAACAGTAACCGCAGTTTTGTTTTTTATATGTGGGTTTAATTGACATTCACCCCAGGGGCAGGTATAATTTTTATATACTAAAGGAGGTTATATTATGCGCAAACGCCTTGTTTCTTTTATAATGTGTGTGCTGATGATGGTATCTTCCGCAGTAATCGGCACTACAGGTGTCAGTGCTGCAGCCGCAAGAGGTCCTATCAAAGGCAACGGCACAAACGGAATTTATATTGATATTCTGGGATATCCTTACACAAATTATGCCACAATCCCCGATTATGGTCAGGCGGCTTATTCCGAAGTGGGCTGTGCCTGGTTTGCATCAGCCCGTGCAAAGCAGCTTACAGGCAAAGGCTACACTATATATTCAGGTTATAATTGGTACAACACTACCTATGCTGTGTTTGGTTTTTCAAGGGGCAGTGAACCCCGTGCAAAGGCTCTTGCCTGTTTTGCAAACCATGTATCTGTAATTGAGCGTGTAGATGGCGACACCCTCACAATCAGCGAAGGCGGTGTGCAGGGAACTGAAAATGCTCAGTACGGACACTGCCAGATTATAACAAAGAATCGTTATACTTTTGAAGCAGGAAACAGCGGCACAGGTGCTTTTCTGGGCTATGTGTATCTGGGTGTTGCTGTAGGTAGCGAGCCCCTTACAAATCCTGACATCACTACAGACAAATCAAGTTACATTGCAGGTGACACAGTCAATGTTTCCTGGGTGGCATCTTCTGCAAACTCAAATCTTTCTCATTATTGGATAAGTGTTACAGATCCCACAGGAGCTCAGATTATCAGTGAAAGAGTGAACAATGCCACAAACTACAGTTTCGTTGCATCTCAGAACGGTAATTATACTATCTATGTTTCTGCAACTCCTGTAGGCTCACAGGCAGGTGAAGGCAGTCTTACCACAAATACAACCATTACAGTTGCACAGCCTGCAGGAAAACCTGTTATGGCTGTTCTGGGTGGCACATCTGTAGAAAACACCGTGTTCAGTTGGAATACACCTGAGAATACTGCAATTTATAATCTTCTTATTAAGAAAAAGGATGGTACATTCTCTTGCTTCTATGAGATTAAAATTACAGAGAATTCCTTTGCTCAGGTGCTGTCAGCAGGTGAATACACAGCTGTACTTACAGCATTTTCACCCACAGGTTCAGAGACCGAATCCGATGAGGTGAGTTTTACAGTAAAACCTCAGAGCGGTTCGGATGCAGGCTGGACATATTCCGACAAACTCCCTGCTGATTACTCAAGCGGTAAATATGAACTGGAGCGTAAGTATACATACGAGACAACCTCTGCTGAGGATTTGGGAAACGGCTGGGTAAAGGGCGACTTTGATGAGACAAAATATGTAAACTCAGGAGAAGCCTACTGGTCAAATATTGAACTTCCCACCTCAGACACAAGAGTTCTGCTCAACTACATTTACTATCACTACTGCGGTTCATCAGGAAACAGTGCAAACTTCACTGCTACATCCTCTTATCCTCATTATGACTGGCTTTCTAAAGAGGGTGTGTACGAGTACAGCGTAAACACTGATTACGATGATGCAAGATATAAGTTTTATCATTTGAAGTGGAGCACAGGTGCAGATGTATACTGCAGTTCAGGTGCTACCTGTGATGGTTCATTCGGTACACACGGCTACCGCAGCTACTACTGGTACAAGTCCTGCCAGTATCAGGACAAGATCGCAAAGGATTACTACAGTTATTCCGTAACAACAGACTGGACAACTGCCATAGAGACAGGTGCTTCTCAGGTTACTTACAGATACAGACTGAAGGATACCTCAGGTATGATTCTTGGCGATGCAGATTTAGACGGCGCAGTTAACATCAAGGATGCAACTCTGATTCAGAAGTACCTTGCAAAACTTGCTCAATTTGATGAAAGTGCAAAACTGTGTGCTGACGCAGAGGCAGACGGCACAGTGAACATCAAGGATGCAACAGCCATTCAGAAGTTTGCCGCAGGACTTCTGCCCTCTGATACAAAAGTAGGAAAAAACATATAAATGCAAAAATAAACCCCGACTTTAGCGTGTTATCCTTAATGGAGAACACGCAGCGATATAAATCCTTTGCAGGATTTGCGATATTCTCTTCGGGAGCGATATAAGGCTACGCCTTGCGATATGCCCTATTGGGCGTGAAGGGATTTATATCATATCGCATTGGCGCAAAGCGACAATATATCGCACGAGCAAAGCGAGTATATCGCGTTTGCTTGCAAACATATCGCCTAAGAGAAAAAAGAGAGAACATTTCGGCTATAAACCGATTTGTTCTCTCTTTCTGTTTGTAAATATGGGTTTGGGCTTAGCCCATTCTGCATTTGTCCATACAAATGCGATGCTGGTTCTTAACCGAAGTTGAAGAATTTTCAATTTCTCCGATAAGAACATTACTGTTTTAGTCGGGGCTTTGTTTATTTAAGAGCATCTTCAAAAAAAGTGTTGATTTTTTCAATCAGTTGCAGGTTGGGCTGGTTTGCCTTTTCGCTGTCGATTGAGGCGTAAAACTCATCCGCTACAGCTTCGGGAATTCCGTCGGGATATTCCTCGGTGAGGATTTCGTACTGCCTGTCTATGTCCTGTGCATAGAGGACAGCATCCTTGGAGTACATAAGGTTTGAGTGGCCGCTCTGATATTCTTCGGAATATACAAGGTACTCTGCGTTGGGGTTTTCTATTTCGTCACGGTGGGCGTATATGGAGCAGGTGTCAGGGGGTGTGACAGTGTCCTCTGTACCCTGAATTATAAGTGTGGGGCAATCACTTTGGCTGATAGCCTCTGATGCACTCATACCCGTCATTTCTGTGCCGAATATCAATGACTGATAGGCGTACAGAAAGGGGTATCCTGCGTAGGCAAAGTTACCCACATAATTCTTGGATGTATCAATGGTCACTTCCATAGGGGAGTTTGCACCGCTTATAGTGGCGACACCGCTTATGTCAAAGTCAGATTCCAGAGCACAGGCGGCGGCATAACCGCCTCGTGAATGTCCCACAAGGAACACAGGCAGACGGCTCAGCTCACGGTCGCTTTCTATATAAGTCAGAGCGGCAAGCAGGTCCTCTGTCTCCTGACAAAATCCCACAGAGTCATCACCCTCGCTCATAAAACTGCCTGTTGTGTCAAAGGTAAGTACCCGCCAGCCCATATCTGCAAGTCCTGTGGTAAGGGACAGGTAGTCATCCGCACCGCTGCTGAGTCCCGGTGCGACAACAATGATTCCTTTGTTGCCCTCTCCGTACAGGTACCCTTGCAGACGCAAATCCAAATTGTTAAAAAATCCAAACTCTTTGCGGGGATAATCCTCTTTGATTTCTTCGTAATCAATGTTCACGGCAAGGTCGTAATCACTGTATACAAAGCGGGGGAACAGAGAGTCGTATATAATTTTTGCGGCGGCTAAGTTAATAATGGCAAAAATGAGAATAATCACAAGTGTCACCACTATACCCCGAAGCAGTTTTTGCTTTCGGGTTTTTATTTCAGCCATATTATTCCCTCCTTGCTTTGTGTGTATTCAGGTTTACATCTAAATTCTATCATACCCTGCAGAAAATGTACATTGTTTTTTCTTTCCAATGCCCTGAGCCGTGAGGATAATATATTACACTCAAAGCTGATATATTGACAAAAAAGGTTTACAAACCACAATATGTATGATATAATGCTCATAATAATAGTTATATGTATATTAGTGTATTCTTTTGTAATTCCGACGGTTGCAGAGTATATTCTCTGTACTGAATAAGGAGGAGTTTTCTGTGAGTATATCCCGCTCTAAGATTGAGGGCTATCTCTTGCCCGTTAAAAAAGGTAAATACTACGATAAGGCTCAGGTGGATGCTTTTCTGCAGGAGCTTGCAAACGACGCCGACGATACCCTCTGTGAGCTTTCTGAAAAGCGTGACCGCGTACGGGAGCTTGAAAAGCGGGAGGAGTCTGTGGCTCAGGCACTTCTGATGGTGAAGCAACTGTAAGAGCAGATTGTATCAAAGGCAAAGTCTGAGGCTTAGAAGATTATTATGGAGAGCACAGCCAAGCAGATGGAGATTGAGCAGGAGGTTGCCCGTCTTGAGGCACTCAAGTGCAGATATCGCTCAGACCTGGAGGCTGACATCAAGGCTATGATGACCAAAGTCCTCCTTGAGGTAAGAGGGCAGGAGTCTGCAGACGATGCAGATGAATAATAAATAAATCCTAAACCATAAATGCCTGTGAGATTCATAGGCATTTTTTTGAGGGGAATTCCTTATGAAATTCAGATTGACAGCAATTATACTGTGCATACTCCTTGTGCTGAGTACATTCGCAGGCTGTAAGGGTGCACAGAGTGATAATAATACAGCAGACACCTATACAATACCCTCGGGTGCTGTGACGGATATCACCAATATCGATTCATCTGTATCAACTCCTGACGAATCTGGAGCAGATGTTAATAATATAGAGGGCTTCACACCTGAGCTTTTCTCAAACGGAGAGGCAGCACAGGTAGCAATACTTGATACTCCTGTTATGGTAGAAGCAATGGGAAGTTACACAGGAAGATTTGTTGAGGACGGCTCTGATGAGGCGGTTGAGAATATCTGTGCTGTAGTAGTTAAGAATATAGGAGGCAAGCCTCTGCAGTATGCAACTATTACACTGACAGCACAGGACAGCACACAGTATACCTTTGTGCTGTCAACTCTGCCTGCAGGTTGCAGTGCCTTAGTGCTTGAGACAGAGAAGAAGGTCTGTGGTGACACACCTCTGTATGAATGTGAGGCTTCTGTGGATTATACTGAATGTGAACAGCTTTATACAGAAGATGACAGGGTGAAAGTTACCTTTGACGGAGAGCTTCTGCACCTTGAGAATCTGACAGATACAGACTTCCGTGCAGTTTATGTCAGATACAAAAACTACACTGCAGGCAATGTGTACTTAGGCGGTATCACCTACAACGCATCCTTTGACAATGTGGCGGCAAACAGCATTTACGAGTATGAATCCGCCCACTTCTACCCGGGTGGCAGTCAGGTGCTGATGGTGCAGATTATAGAATAATTTTTACAATACAGTTATTTTTTTCAATCAGTATTTCTGCGGTTAGTGGGGAAGGCTAACAAGGGTGAGAGATAATGATTGACAGAAATCGAGGCAAGGGAGTGCCTCCTGAGATGCTGATGAACCTTGCAGAAAATGCAAAGGGCGTCAACCTCTACGCAGGACTTGGTCCCTGCGGTCAACAGTTTTTTCTGGATAAGTTCACGGATTCTGACGAGACTTATGAGAAAAAGCAGATAGAGGAGCTTTCAAAGTAAACAGAATTTAATAGGTAAAACACAGAAGTCCGGCTTCAACCCGAAAGGGAAGGAGTCGGACTTCTGCTATAAAAAGAGTGGAGAAAAAAGGAAAAAGCTAATTAATGTAACGGGATGGCTGTAGTTTTACCAGCCGCGGCCGCCGCCGGAGCCCATACCTCCGTGTCCCATACCGCCGCCCATTCCTCCGAAGGATGAGCCGTAGGTGGTGACGATATTGCTCTGGGTAATGGTGGTCAGCAGCTCACCTGCAGAGTAAGTGCCATCAGAGTACAGACCGTCTGTGGCATTTCCTGAGTGACTGCCCCCTGTGTAAACAGAGTAATCTGTGCCTTCTGTAAGGTCGGGGGAGCTTACAAAAATATAGGAATAGTTCTTTGCAGGGGCAAAGCTCAGGTTGAAATCTGCACCATCTGTGATACTAACGATTGTGTTGCCCTGTAAGGTGTTGCCCATATTCACTGCAAGACAGCACTGGGTTGATGCAGAAGATACGGTCTCCATCATACCTGCAGAGCCTGCGGCAATGAAGGTACCGCCTGATACAGTGCACTCACGCTCCCAATCAAAGGGGGAGTTGCCGTTATCTGTGGGGCCGTTAACTATGGTTAAGCCTCCGCAAACAGTGATTGAGCCGTTGGAGTCCAATCCGTCACCGCCTGCATCTACATAAAGATAACCGCCGTTTATAGAAAGCTTGTAGTCGGAGGATGAGCCGAATGAATCAGGACCAAAGCCGCCGTAGCCTGTGTCACCGCCGCCTGCACTGTTTACTCCGTCATCGGAGGCTGTCAGGTGGATAGTGCCGTCATTTATATATACCTCACTGCCCTCGATTCCTTCGTAAGAGGTTGTGATTGTGATATCGCCGCCGTCTATGGTGGTGACAGAGTCCGCGTGGATGCCGTCATCCCCTGTAGCAATGGAAAATGTGCCGCCTGATACTGTTACATCTGAGTTTGAGTGGAGGGCATCATCTTCGCTGTTTATACTAAAGCTTCCATTTGTAACAGTGAGTGTGCCCTGAGCCTTCAGTGCCTTCATACTTACATCTGTGGAGTCGTCCTCATAGCCGCCCCGGAATCCGCCCATAGGGCTGTTGTATTTGTAATCTGCGTTTTCAGCACCGCCGCCTGTTTTCAGGTCAAAGTTGCCTCCTGATATTGTCAGTGAGTTTTCTGATTGAATTGCATCCTTTTGGGACTCAACTGTTATGTTGCCGCCGCTGATAAGCATACTTCCCTTGTCGCTTTCCTCGGCGTTTGTGGTCTGGATACCGTCCCCTGCACTGGTAACTGACAGGTTACCTCCTGCGATAGTGAGTCCGTCCTTGGCTTTGATACCTGTGTCAACAGAGTCAATTGTGATATTGCCGCTGTTTATTGTAAGGGTGTCCTTGGTGTGCAGTGCATTGTTGTAGTTGGAGTCAATAGTAAGGCTTCCGCCGCCGCCAATGATAAGGTCGTTTTTGCAGAATAAGGTTGCATCCGGGTCTGCATCTGCGGCAACATCGTAGGTGCTGCCGTCAGTGAGTGAGTTTTCACTCCCGCTTCTGATTATCAGGTAGGTGTTCTTTGCATCTTCAATGTAAAGAGGAGCGTTGTCCTCGCAGGTGATGTGTGCTGAGTCCAGCACAAGCCACACATCCTGCTTGTCAGCATTAACTAGCACCTGTCCGTTAAGATTTCCGCTGATGATATAAGTTCCTCCGCGGGATATAGTGAAAACAGAGTCTTTTATGCTGACTCCCGACTCAGGTGCGGTTGTGCTGTTAAGGTCAATTTGTATTGCATTTTCAAAGTCAACCCGGGACTCAAGATTGTCTGCATGTACAGCGGTGTTTGTGCTTGTGCCTGATGCAGGTGTGGTTGTATCAGTAACAGAGTTCTTACCGCTACAGCCTGTAAGAAGTAAAGTACAAAGTAGTACACAAAGTAATGCAGATAATACGGATTTAAGTTTTGTCATAGGAATCACCTTCTGTTTATTAAAGCTCTCCTGCGTTGATGTTGAATCTGCCAAGGGTTACTGGCAGGTTGCCGTTTCTGGTACGAATCTCGTCAAGAAATTCTTTTTCTTTGCTTTCGTCCTTGATGATTACTGTGTAGGTCAGTTCGTACAGACTGCCCATATTCTTGGTGCGGACAGAGTCCAGCTTGTGTGTGGTGGTGTACTCTTTGAATATATCATCCAGAAATCCGCTCCAGTCCAGAGTCTCGGGGATTGAAACCTTGAGGCTTTTTTCCATTCTCTTTTCACCGAAGTTCACAACGGAAAGTAAAAACCACATCAGGCAGACAATTGCGGTCAGTGCAATGGCAAAGGTTACATATCCCAGACCTGCGGCAACACCGATACCCATTGACAGCATAATGGCAAGTATCTCTCTGGAGTTACCGGGCTGGCTTCTGTATCTGACAAGGCTGAATACGCCCAGTGCGGCAATGCCTGCGGCACCCATGTTTTCGCTGACAAGCATAATAAGAGCCTGTACTATTATGGGCAGTAAAGCGATAGTTATTGCAAAATTCTTGGTGCAGGAGCTTTTGTACATATAAACGAGAGCGGCAACTATGCCCAGAACAAGGGATACTCCTGCACAAATAGCAACGCTCAGTATGGTAACACTGCCAAGTGTACCTACTCCTGTTCCTTCCAATATGCTGTTAAACATCTGAATTCTCTCCTTTTTTGATAGTGTTTGTGTAAACTGTGCCGTATTTTGAGAAGCTTTGGCTGAAAATATTGTTATCCGACAGCAGATGTGCAAGCCACAGGGGAGCGGCGTTGGGGATTTTAATCTCCATTATATAAGTGTTCTCAGGCAACAGATACTCGCCCTTGTCTCCATACTCAAAGGAAACATCATTATATCGGCTTCGGATATTTTTGTCAAAGGTTATCCGCAGATGAGGGTTGTCGGGACAGAAGTAGGCTGTTCGTTCATATGCCAGAAACAGCTTGGGACTCAGCCCCCAGTAGTGCATCATATAGTCAATCTCACGGGGAATATTGCCTCTGATGTTATCAGGCAGCGTCCCTGTGCTTATATACTCCTTGGCGTCTTTATAGGTCATAGCCATACGCCGTTTGTACACGACACCCTTGTACTTCTTCTTTATTTCAAGGAACACCGTGTCCTCGTTGTGTTTTGGCAGTCCGTAACTCCTGAGCCTGAGCTTCTCTTTATATACAGGCTTGTCTATGGAGATTTGAATAAGCCTGCTGTCCTGAGTGTCAAAGTAGATGTTGCATATTGTGCATTCGCCGTATTTGTCAGGGCTCATATATTCGGCTATGCCAGCGAGCACTGCCTGATATTGAGATTCATTGAGCAGGTACTTTTTTTCTACCCGCTTGAATATATATTGAAAGCTCATTTTTGCAAATCACCTACTTCCCCTTTTATATCTGTAGTATACAATGTCAATGTGTGATGAGTATGTTTTGAATGTGAAAACTGTGAGAACAGAAATATTATACCATAATTTTGCTGTTTTTGCATAATTTTAAAATCAAAAATTCAAAAATAAAAGAAATTAATTCATATTTAGAAAAATGACTTGAAATTTTGCAATAATGTGTGGTATAATAATCCATATGTAAAAATTGCGGATGTATGCAGGACGGATTATGTGCTCCTGCAGATACAGATGTGTGCGAAATACATAGCAGGATTTTACAGAAATCTTCCTTTTCGGATACATACTGTTTACAAAAAGTCTATTGAAACATCCGTGTATATACTGTAAAATTAGTATTGGGATTTATGGAAAATATTTGGAAAGGCAGTGATTGAATTGACAACTAATTTTAACTCCTACTCACAGAATTCTCCCACTATCGAACAGCTCTGTGCCAAGTGTGTACAAAGCTCTTGTATTGACGCTGACCTTTACGCCAAATTTGATGTTAAGCGCGGACTGCGTGACTTAAACGGTAAAGGCGTTCTGACAGGACTCACAGAAATCTCTGAAATCCGCCAGAACAAAATAGTAAACGGAGAGACTATCCCCACTGACGGCAAGCTTTTCTATCGCGGTATCAACATTAACGATTTGATTGCAGGCTTTGCCGCAGACGGCAGGTTCGGCTTTGAAGAAACCGTGTATCTGCTTCTGTTCGGTGATTTGCCCAATGCAAAGGAACTGGCGGATTTTCAGAACCTTCTTGCATCCTACCGCACATTACCTAAGAACTTCGTCCGCGATGTAGTTATGAAGGCTCCCTCAGGGGATATGATGAATACTTTGTCAAGAAGTATTCTGACACTTTTCTGCTATGACTCAAACCCCAACGATATCGAGCTTACAAATGTCCTGCGTCAGTGCCTGCAGCTTATCTCTGTATTCCCTCTGCTGTCGGTTTACGGTTACAACGCATACAGACACTATCACTTAGGCAAGAGCCTCTATATTCACAACCCCAAGCCTGAGCTTTCTACTGCAGAGAATATCCTGATGCTTCTGCGTCCTGATAAGAAGTACACAGCTCTGGAGGCACAGGTGCTTGATGTTGCACTGGTGCTCCACGCAGAGCACGGCGGCGGTAACAACTCTACCTTTACAACCAGAGTTGTAACCTCCTCAGGCACAGATACCTACTCTGCAATCAGTGCATCCCTTGCATCCCTCAAGGGACCCAAGCACGGCGGTGCAAACGCCAAGGTGTCCGGTATGTTTGCAGAGCTCAAGGAAGAAGTAACCGATTGGAACGACGAGGACGCAATTGCCGCATATCTGAGAAAGCTTCTGCATAAGGAAGCTTACGATAAAGCAGGTCTCATCTACGGTATGGGTCACGCAGTTTACTCTATCTCTGACCCCAGAGCAAGAGTGCTCAAGGGTTATGTGGAGCGTCTTGCTTATGAGAAGGGTATGCACGACGAGTTTGACCTTTATGCACGGGTTGAGCGTCTGGCGCCTTCTGTTATTGCAGAGGAGAAGCGTATCTACAAGGGTGTATCTGCTAACATCGACTTTTACAGCGGCTTTATGTATACAATGCTTGGCTTGCCCATTGAACTTTATACACCTCTGTTTGCTATTGCCCGTATTGCAGGCTGGTCTGCTCACCGTATGGAGGAGCTTATCAATGCATCCAAGATTATCCGTCCTGCATATATGAGCGTTGCAACCGAGCGTGAGTACAAGGCTCTTGCTGACAGATAAGGTGCGGTTATGATTATAAAAGGTCTTATCTTTGATATGGACGGCTTGCTTATTGATACCGAGCGGCTTTCTTTTGAGGCTTTGGTATATGACTGCAAGCAGAGGGGCTTTGAGCTGACAATGGAGCAGTTTCTCGGCATACGAAGTCTGTCTATTCCCAAATGTGAGGAAAAGTTCAAGGGCTATTTCGGAGAAGATTTCGACTTTAAGGATTCCTTTGAAAAGCATTTTTTGTATATGAGCGAGCATATAGATAAGTACGGCGTGCCTATGAAGAAGGGTGCGGACTCCATACTTAAATATGCCAAGGAGCAGGGGCTGAGGCTTGCCCTTGCTACAAGCACACCCCTTCATATTGCACAGGAATATCTCAGCTCACTGGGACTCTGGCAGTATTTTGACAAGGTGCAGAGTGCCGCTGATATCAAAAACGGCAAGCCTGCTCCCGATGTATATCTGGCGGCGTCCTCTCTCTTAGGGCTTGAGCCCTCTGAATGTATGGCGTTTGAGGATTCGCCCAACGGTGTACGCTCTGCGTCCGATGCAGGCTGTATCACGGTTATGGTGCCTGACTTGTCAGGCCCTGATGAGGAGCTTCAAAAGCTTATCTTTGCTTCTGTCTCTGATTTGGATGAAGCTGTGGAGCTTATAAAAAATAATAAGGAATGATAATGTAGCTTTTAATTACCGAGGTAGAAATGAGCAGTATCATTCAGACAATAAACGGCTATCTGTGGGGATTCCCCATGATAGCCTTTTTGTTTTTGACACATATTTTTATGACAGTAAGGACAGGGGGTATACAGCGTAAAACCCTCAGAGCAATCCGCCTGTCGGTGAAAAGCCCCGAGGGAGTCAGGGGAGGGATAAGTCCCTTTGAGGCGTTGTCTACCTCCCTTGCCTCAACTCTGGGTACAGGTAACATTATCGGCGTAGGCACTGCAGTGGCTTTGGGCGGAGCAGGGGCTGTGTTCTGGTGCTGGATAACGGGAGTGTTCGGAATGGCTACCCAGTATGCAGAGTGCCTGCTGTCTGTAAAATACAGGGTCAGGGATAAGAAAGGACAGCTCCTCGGAGGTACAATGTATGTACTTGAGAAAGGTCTTAACAGCCGCAGTCTGGGGATAGTCTATGCAGGCATTGCAGGAGTGAGCGGACTTCTGACAGGAGCGGCGATACAATCAAACGCTATATCTGAGATTATCAGGGAAAGCCTGCAGGATAGTGACAAAGCGGTCAAGTTGTTTGGGAGCAATATGTCACTGACAGGTATACTTGTGGGTGTGGTGGGTGCTGTGCTCACAGCCTTGGTGGTGTTTGGGGGACTTGGTGTCATATCACGGGTGTGCAGTTTTTTTGTGCCTTTTATGGCGGCGGCATATATACTGGGTTGCTTTGTCGTTTTGTATATTAATCGTGCAGTACTTGCGGATAGTCTGAGGCTTATAATTACACAGGCTTTCTCGCTCAGAGCAGTGGCAGGCGGTGGTACAGGCTCAGTTATGCTTATTGCCTGCAGATTTGGTATGGCAAGGGGACTTTTCAGCAATGAGGCAGGACTCGGCACTTCCTCTATAGTCAATGCATCTGCCCTCACTCCAAACCCTGTCCGACAAGCACTGGCGGCTATGACGGCTACATTCTGGGACACTGTGGTTATGTGCCTTGTGACAGGGGTGGTCATTGTGAGCACGATTGTGGCTGATAATGGCACAGGAATACAGAATACAGACGGGGGAGCCCTGTGCTATAAGGCTTTTGTGCAGATACCTTTCGTGGGGGAGGGACTCCTTGTATTCGGTATGATAACCTTCGCTTTCTCCACTATTCTGGGATGGTCGTGGACGGGACAGGTATGTGCACAGTATATCTTCGGCGGCAAGGGCGGTAAGGCGTACAAGGTGCTGTGGGTTATTGCAGTGTTGGTTGCTCCCCTTATCTCTATGGATACCGTTTGGAGTCTGGCGGATTTGTGCAATGCTTTGCTGGCTGTGCCCAATGTGTATGCCCTTATTATGCTGTCAGGTGTGGTCAGGGAGCAGACAAGGCTCTATGCAAATAATACAGAAGCTCTGTCCAAGGACTTTGTTATATAAAACAAAAAACACCCGACACAATTAAGTGTCAGGTGTCCTGTGTACTTCAGTTAATTAAGCGAAGAATACATCCATTTCCTTCTCTTCGCCGTCTGCTACGAAGTAAGCCTTGCTGTCCTCGGGCTTGAGATAGATTGTGTAGCTCTTAGCATCCTTGCCGTTGACCTTCTTAACATTCTCGATAATCTCGTCAACAGAAACCTGAACGCCGCCGAACTCGATGAACATCTCTACCTTAGCAGCTGTCTTCTTGGTTGTAGTCTTCTTTGTAGTTGTCTTCTTAGCAGGAGCCTTCTTTGCAGGTGCCTCAGCAACTGCTGTTGCCTCTACTGCCTTTGTCTCCTCAGCCTTAGCTGTCTTTGTTGTAGCCTTCTTAGTTGTAGTCTTTGCTGCAGTCTTAGTAGTCTTTGCAGCTGTCTTCTTCTCTGTTGCCATAATTAATATACCTCTTTCGTAAATTTA
>JAFUJH010000075.1 GCA_017473775.1 Ruminococcus sp. | reverse complement strand
GCATCTACGAATGTGATGCCAAGCTCTGTCTCAGGCACATACCAGCTGAAGTAGGTTACATTCTTGTCTGCAATTGATGTTGTATCAATTGTATCTACATTAACCAGAATCTGATACTCAATCTCTGCATCCTCTGCAACAAACACCGCTGTAAGGGCTGTGTCCGCAGAGGGATAGAACTTGTAGCTTTCCTCGTAAGATTTGATGTTACCTGCGGCGTCCGTCCAGTATGCAAACTTCATTCCCTCTGCAGGCTCATTTGCTACTACGGTCACTGCAGAATTTGCATTGTACTCACCACTGCCTGTACCGTTGATAACTGTAACCTCAACGGGAACTATCTGTCGCTCCCATGTTGCAAGAACTGTAGCATCCTCTCCTGCCTGAAGCTTAGTCTGAATATCGCTGTCGGTCATATTCCAGCCTGCAAAGTCAAAACCTGTCTGTGAAGGGTCAAGAGGAACAGAAACCTCATCTCCGTATGCATAATACTGTGCATCCAGAATCTGACCGTTGCCGCCTGCCGCCTTATCGTTCTTGAATATTACCATATTCACGCCTTCGATGTGAGTCTGATACATAGCCTTGATATAATCGTTGCCTGTGCTGTAGAAGGTATAGCTGTAATCGAGGGACAGCACCTGTCCGTTGGCAGGATTTATCCATCCGAGGAACTCCTCATCAGTAAGGCTCATTGCAGTTACTGTCACCAGTGCACCGATAGGCATCTTGGAGTTGACATATGTGCTTCCCTGGGGACGGGCTGTGCCTTCGTTCACAGAGATTGTAAAGCCTGTTCCGCCTGTAATATCCACCTTGAAGGTACCGTGAGTCTTCTGATACATTGCGATAACCTTTATATCCTCTGACACATTGTCAAACCTTCTGTTCCAACCCGAGAAGTTGTAGCCATCTCTTGCAGGAGCCTCGGGAGCTGTTGCAGAGCCTCCTCTTCTGACCTCCTGTGTGCTGAGCACATTGCCGTCAAAGCCCACAAAAGTAACGATAAAGTCGTTGACCTCCTGTGTATAGGTGAGTGTATTTGCAAATATATCCAGTGTAAAGGTTACATCTGTTGTTCTGCTTAATGTCAAGGAATCATTGAACTCGGGCCACTGCTTGGAGTAATCCTCGTTTGCCGCCTTGAACTCATATGTACCTGCGGCAAGAGTCAGCGTCTTTGAGAAGGTTCCGTCCTCGTTCTCTGTAAGCACATCCCATGTGCCCCATTCGTTGAAGTCACCGCGGATGTAGTAGGTATCGGGAGTATGAAGGACCCTGAGCATTCTCGTCTGCGTATTATACAGGAAGTTATACATACCGCCTGTAGCATTGAGCACACAGTTTCCTGCATCCTCTGTCATCTCCCAGCCCGTCTCAGAGGTGTGGTCTGTAGAGTTATCAATAATTCCGTTATTGCCGTACCATACACTTCCGTCCAGAATCTTGAACTCATATGTACCTGCGGAGAAGCTCATAGAAAGAGACACAGTTGTGCTGTCTACCCTCTGCATATTGGGCGTTGCATTCCAGCCGTTGAAGCTGCCTGCCAGAGTAACCGAGGACATTGAGCCCGGCTCATCTGACTCGCTGGTGGAAAGCATTGTACCTGTAACCTTGATTTCGTTCAGCAATACGAGCCGGTCCGAGCCTACGCTGAAAGCATACTTGATGTATCGTGCATACACGGGGGTATCCAGTGTGTACTGTGCCCAGTATGCCTCTGTCTTTGTTTTATCCGCATCAATGGTCTTGATATAGTCAAACACCGTGCCATCGTCGGATATATATACATTAATATAAACGGGCTGTACTGCACCTGCGTCATTATCTCCTGCAAACAGATGCACTGCTGTACCTGTAATCTCTGCCTGACCGCCAAGGTCTATGGTAACAATACCGTTGCCATTGGTTGTGTTGCCTGTCTCGGCATCGCCTGTATTTTTAAATGCAAACCAAGAGGAATTGTTAAGTCCGTACTGGAATATGTTGGATGCAATTCCGTCTGTAAGGGATGCTGTATAAGGTGAGTCTGAATACGCAGGAGAGGTATATGCCTTCTCCAGTGCAATGTTGTTGTCTGATGTCTGCACATGGGATACGCCGTAAGCCTCAACCTCATTGATAAGCGTCCATGTATCTGCACACTCAACCTCAAACTTAATGTATCTGCCTACTGCGTCACACTGTGTCATTGTTGCCCAGTAGGGAGCAGTTGCACCCTCTTCAAGGGTCATTGTACCTGCTTTTGCATAGGTAGTGCCGTCAATAGAAACAGACACTGTCACTGAAGCAGGAGCACCTGCAGACACTGTGTTCTCACCTGCAAAGAAGTGAGCTCTGATATCTGTAATGCTGAACCTTGCACCAAGGTCGATAATAGCTGTACCCACACCGTCGGTGGTGTTGCAATCAGTGCTGTCTGCATCATTGAGGAAGCCAAACCACTTGTCACTTGCAAGCTCTGTATCAGCAACGCCGTCTACAAGACTTGTGTTATAACTTTCACCTGCGGAGGTTACTGTCTGGGTTGTATTAAGAGCAATGTTCTCCGCGCCTGTAAGGGAGGTGCCGTATACCTCAAGCTCGTTGAGGAATACCCAGTAGTGACCTTCTTCACAGGCACCTGCCTCAAATCTTACATATCTGCCCATGGACTCAGCATTTTCAAGGCTTGCCCAGTAACCTTCTGTCTGAGTAGCATCCAGAGCAAGACTTCCCACGCTTACAAAATCTGTGCCATTGTTTGATGTATAAACATTCACATAGGCAGGAGGACCGATGCTGGAGCTGTCATCTCTGCTGTAAATATGAGCACGGAAAGACTCAAGGTTGTATCTTGCCCCAAGGTCGATGGTTACTGTACCAACGCCGTCGGTGGTGTTGCCCTCTTTATTAAAGCCAAACCAGTTACCGGAGGGCCACAGCTCTGAGGGGTATACTCCGTCAGTAAGGTTTGCAATATGGGTTGTACCCTGCTCTATTGCCTCGTAGGACTTGCCCAGTGCAAGGTTTACAGGACCTGAGGTTGTTGTGTCCTCCTCCTCGCCGCTGTCACCTGTATAATCAACAAAGTCAATGTTCGCAGATACAGACAGGTAATCCGAGCCGTATGTAGGAGTAATACCTGAGAAGATAACCTGCTGGCCAACCTCTGCAGTGTTGAGCTTGTTCCAGTTACCTGTAGAACCAAGCACAGCAGTGCCGTCAGTGACGCCTGCCTCCCAAGCATAGCCTGCGATTACAACCTGTCCGTCTACAATTTCAATATTGGAGGTTTCATCCTCCATACCGTTGCCGTGATATTTATCTGTAACAATCCATGCACTCTTTTGAGCATCCCACTGAGCAATTACATTGATTGTCTTGTGGATATTGGCATTGGAGTGTGTCAGCAGACCGCTGTTGAATGCAGGAGTGAACAGTACAAAGTCGCCCTTGTCTGCTTTCTCGTTCTTTGCTGTCATTTTTGTGGAATCGGGAGCACCGAACTTGATAAACGCCGCCGGCTCTACATCTGTGCCTGCATTAAGAGCTGTACAGCCTGACACATACACCCTTGAGCCTACCTGAAGATTTGTAAGGATATTGTAGTTAGTGCCTGAATACTCCACAGGGTTGTCACTTTCTGCAACACCTGTCTCCCAGTTATGAGCCGCAATCAGCCACTCACCTTCGCCAAGCTGAATATCGGGAGTGCTTGAGCCTGTGCCCACAGATACAGATTTGACCACATTGCACTGCAGATAGGTATCCCATTTTACAACAACATTCACTGTGTATCTGATGTTAGCATTATCTACAGTAATCAGTCCGTCGTTCCAAGTGGGAGAATACATAAAGCAGTCGCCTGCTTTGATAACAGAGTTTCTGCCGTTTATATATATACCCTGATTATTAATACCTATGGTATTGGTGCCTGTCTGAGCAAGAAGTGCCTTGAGTGTAGTATCCGCAGAGGTAAGCTCTGCTTCTGTAGCAGAGGTGTTTGCAAGGACACTGACAGCAGAGTTGTATGCTGCGCGAATCTCCAGAATCTTTGCCTCTGTGTAGTTATAGTGACGGATGCTCATTGCACTTGCCACTGTTTTCTCAAGGGCTTCCCTTGCTAACTCCTCGGGGGAGGCTGTCTCCTCAGAGGAGGAAAGCTGAATTATTCTATCGGAGTTGTTGTTGACCCAACCTGTAACGGTTGCACCTGTTGTAGTTGTAAATGTACCATAGAGTCTGGTGCCATTTGTGCCTATTTTTGTAATCTCAAACATAGAGAATCTGGGGATTACATAGCTGTAGGAGGTGGCAGTCTCAGAGCTGTAGATATACTTTGCCGCATTGGAGACATACAAACCCGGGGTGGGGTTAGCACCGCTGTAATCAATCTTAGGCACTGCAGAGTTTGATTTGTAGGGAAGCACACCGTAGCCGTTGATATATGAGGTGGAAAGAGAGTAATTCTTAAAGTATACACCGCCGCCGTTTGCCTCAAGTCCTGATGAGTCACTGGTGTTACCCTCAACTGTATAGATGCGTCCGCCTGATGTATAAAGGCAAATACCGATATGTGCAACTCCCTTGGAGTTCTGGAAGTATACAAGATCGCCGTACTTGGGGGTATAGGAGCCGCCCTCATAAGCAGAATATTTATAGTAGCCTGCACCCTTGAGCTGTCTTACCCACTGGCTGCAGCTGATTTCCTTCCAGATATAGGTGTAGTCGCCTACATGGTTTCGACCTAAATCCTTATAGGTTGCCTGGTCTGTACAGTGAGACTGATACAAACACCATGATACAAAGGATGCACACCAAGGGTAGTCCGAGCCGCCGTAGCCTAACCCCAAGTCACCCATATTGTAGCTGAACTCAACATAGTTCTGTCCGCCTGATACCTCACCTGAGAAAGCACCGTTTGATGCACCCTCCTGATATCCCAGCTGTGACAGGGCTATTGCCAGCAGGTCTGTTCTGTTATCCCCTGTGATAGGCACTTGCAGATAATGCCGGTAATACTTGCCGTTTTTGTAGGATGTGGACGGACCTGACTGAGCGCCGTTTCTGTAGGTAGCCGCAGACGCAGGCACTACTGCCATAAAAATACAGGAGACCGCAATCAGAAGCGACAAAACAGCAGAGACCGTTCTCCTCACAAGTTTCTTCTTCACAACATCAACTCCAGTTATATTCTTGATAATACACGCAGTTTTTGCATTTTATCATTTATATGTTTATTATATCATAACAATTGCAAGCAAGTAAACAATTGAACAAAAACATTTTAGCTAAGTGCAAAAAAACCAGCAAAACCACCAACCTGCAGGACTCTTCTTTGGTCAGTGCGTTTACCCTTTTTTGCCTTAGAGCAATACTTTTCACCGTAATGATAAATAAATCCGTCCTGTTTATTAATTAATGTTAGAAGTTTGTTAACTTTCAGCCTATAGTCTTGTGTTTTTGAAACAGTTGTGGTATTATCCAAAACGGAAAAGTTGAGTCATCAACAAACCTATCCCAACTGTAATGTTTTCTTAATAATATCAGTTACAGAAACGGAGTTGCTAATAATGAACAATGCTTATACCATCGGATTGACCGATAAGCAGGTATTGGAGCAAAGAGAAAAATTCGGCAGTAACAAACTGCCCGAGCCAAAACAGAAAAAATGGTATCACTTTGCTGCAGAAGCCCTCAGCGAAAAAATCACCCTGATTCTCATTGTAATTGCTATAGTACAGCTTGTGCTGGCTATACTGGGTGTTATGGAGCTGTCCGAGCCCCTGATGATTGCACTGGTGCTGGGTATTGTCACCGCCATTGCTGTACGCACAGGACTGGGTGTGCAGAAATCCGCCGCTGAGCTTCGCAAGCGTTCTGCTGTCAGATACTGCGATGTACTGCGAAACGGCAAGATAATCACCATCAATAAGGACGAGCTGGTAGTAGGCGATATTGTCCTTATCGAAACAGGCAAGGAGATATTCGCAGACGGCTACATCATCGAGGGTAAGGTCAAAGTCAACAACGCCGCTATCAACGGCGAGACCAAAGAGTGCAGAAAAACTCCCGTAGAGGGCTATGTACATGTAAAAACCACCTCAACCGATGCATATACAAACCAGAACTGTCTGTTTGCAGGCACCTGTGTAATGTCAGGTGCAGGCAGGATGATAGTCACCGATGTAGGCACAAACACCGTCAACGGCGACACACTGGTAAAGATGCAGACTCTGGAGGCTCCCAAGACCGCTCTGGATATCGCCCTTGACAAGCTCTCAGACTTTATATCACGCTGGGGTACACTGGCGGCAGTTGTCACCTTTATTATCCTGACTGTTACAGGTATTATGGAGTCAGGCTTCTCTGAGTACTTCACAGGCAATATCCTGAACACAATTCAGAAGATTGCCTCCAACATTTCCGTTGCACTTACAATCATCGTTGCGGCAGTACCCGAGGGTCTGCCCCTTATAGTAAAGCTGGTTACAAAGCAGAATGTTAAGACCATGGAACGATTCAACATTCTGGCTAAAAACCCCGGCAAGATTCCCGAGCTTGCCTATGTAAACCTTATCTGCACAGACAAGACAGGCACACTGACCACAGGCGTTATGTCGCCTGAACTTATCATAGATTATACAGGCGAGGTGCTTCCTCAGGACTCAGTTGCCTTTGAGGAAATGAAAAAGAACATCATCCTCAACAACAGTGCAGTCTTTGACTCTGAGGGTTTAGCCACAGGCGGCAACTCCGTAGACCGTGCAGTGCTCACACTTGTTACTCCCACTCAGGCACAGGCTGTAAAAAAAGCAACAAAGAAGGCAGACAGACAGGTATTCAGCAGTGCAAACAAATACTCAGCCTTCTCAAGCACAGAGGGTATCTCCTACTACAAGGGTGCACCCGAGAAGCTCATAGCCCACTGTACAAAGGCTATGACACCCGACGGAAGCATAATTGCCTTTGACAAAAAGGATGCTCTCCTTGCTGCTATCAAAGCCGCCAACAAACGCTCTATCCGTTGCATTGCACTGACCACAGCACAGGGATTCCTCACAGAAAACGAGCTTCCCGAGGATATGACTCTTGTGGGTGTTATCGGAGTTGTAGATCCACTTCGTCCCGAGGTATCAAAGGCTGTTGAGACCGCTCACAAGGCAGGCGCACAGGTAATCGAGATTACAGGCGACAGCATTGATACCGCCATAGCAGTTGCCACAGAGTGCGGCATCTACAAGGAAGGCGATGTGGCTATTGCCAATGACGATTTTGAGAAGCTTTCTGATGATGAGGTAAAAGACCTGATTCCCAAGCTCAGAGTTATCTCACGATGCTCACCTGCTACAAAGCTCAGGCTTGTAACTCTCGCTCAGGAAATAGGAATGTCCGTTGCAATGACAGGCGACGGCGTCAACGACTCCCCTGCACTCAAGCGTGCAGATGTAGGCTTCGGTATGCAGACCGGCAGTGATGTGGCAAAGGAAGCCTCCGATATCATCCTGACTGACGATAACTTTGCATCCGTTGTCAAAGCTGTGCACTTAGGCAGAACCTTTATGCACAACATAATGATGTTCCTTGAGTTCCAGCTTCCTATCAACATCTGCCTGTTGATTCTCAGCATGGTATACCCCGTATTCGGAGCAGGCTCAATTCTTGCTTCGGTGCAGATTCTTATTATCAATATTATTATGGACTCTCTCAACTCCCTGTCCTTCGGCAGCGAGCCCCCCAAGCCCGAATATATGAGAGAGAAGCCCATCAAAAAAGGCTCAGGGCTTTTCATCGGCGGAGTCAAGGGCGAGATTGCCCTGAGCACAGTATCCTTTATAATTGCCTATGCAATTATGCTGTTCACTCCTCTGAGTACACTTTTCACTACTGCTGAGGAGAGCCTCACCGCACGCTTTGCACTGATGTGCTTTATGGCAGTGCTCAACGGCTTCAACATCCGTACAGAAAGCCTCAATCTTCTCAAAGGACTTATGAAGAACAAGCTCTTTGCTCAGATTGCCATAGGCATCTTCATCGGCGTAATACTTCTGTGTACCTTCGTAGGCAATGCAGTCCACCTGTGCCCCCTGAGCTTCACCCAGTGGGTCTGCGTTATCGCTCTCTCCTTCATAGTCATCCCCATCGATATGATAAGAAAGCTGATAGTAAACGCAAAGAGAAAAAGAAAGATTTAAAGGTTTATGGATACAAGAAAAGCGGTTTCCCACAGATTGCTGGAACTTTGTGAGAAGAAAAAACTGTCAGTAAATGCACTGGCAAGAATATCGGCTGTTCCTCCGTCAACTCTCAAAAACATAATTAACGGCGGAAGTCAGAACGCAGGTATTGTTACACTAAAAAACTGTGTGACGGCTTGGAGATTTCACTATACGACTTCTTCAACACAGATGTTTTCAAAAACCTTGAGCAAGAAATAAAATAAATAAACGCAGACTCTTCAGTGCATAGTTGAGTCTGCGTTTTTGCATATAGTTTAATATTTAATTACAGCAGTTTGATGCCGTGCTGTTTGCATTTGAGGACTGTGTCTGCGTCCCACAGTGAGGACTGTACCTCGCCGATGTGTGCACAGCCGAGCAGCAGCATACAGAGTCTTGACTGACCGATACCACCGCCGATAGTAAGAGGCAACTCTCCGTTTAACAGCATCTGATGATAGGGCTGGTTCTTCCTCTCCTCACAGCCTGCCTTTTTAAGCTGTTCCTCCATGCTCTTTCTGTCCACACGGATGCCCATTGAGGAAAGCTCAAAGGCACGGCTCAGAACCTCGTTCCATACAAGGATATCGCCGTTGAGACTCCAGTCATCGTAGTCGGGAGCGCGGTTGCCATGGGGCTTGCCTGAAAGGAGCTTGTCGCCAATCTGCATAATAAACACAGTGCCGTTCTCTTTTGTATAAACATTCTCTCTCTCCTCAGGAGTAAGGTCAGGATACATATCCTCCAGCTCCTGAGAGGTGATAAAGGAAATCTCTCTTTTAATCTCAGTGGAAAGTGCAGGGAACTTGCTCTTGAGCTTATCGTTTACATTTGCAACAGCATTAACGATAAGTGTAACCACACTCTTCAGGTACTCCTCGTTTCTGTCCTGTACTGTGATTATCTTCTCCCAGTCCCACTGGTCAACATATATGGAGTGGATATTGTCCAGCTCCTCGTCACGCCTTATGGCGTTCATATCTGTGATGATACCCTCGTGCTCAGAGAAGCCGTACTGCTTCAGTGCAACACGCTTCCACTTTGCCAGTGAATGAACAATCTCAGCTCTGATGCCGATTGCAGGAATATCAAAATCAACAGGACGCTCTGTACCGCTCAGGTTATCGTTCATACCTGATGCCCCGCTTACAAATAAAGGAGCAGATACTCTCCTCAGATTAAGTGCCTGAGAAAACTCCTTCTGAAAAGCCTGCTTTGCACAATCAATGGCAAGCTGCAGGTCGTGGCTTGAAAGCTTAGCTGTGTAATCTTTGGGAACATAAAGACTGTTCATTGGAATCACCCTTAATAAAAACGGAATAAACTCTCCCGATGCAAAATCGGGATGATGTTATATAATATCACTTTTGTCTGTTAAAAGCAAGTGTTCACGGCGGTTTTTATAAACCTGCCTGTACTGACAGCATATATGACAAAAAAATCTGTTACTGATTACCATCAGCAGAAAAGCACACTCCCCTGCAACCAGTCGTTGCAGGGGAGCACCCTTTGGAATCTATAAGAACACCATTATCCTCATATATGCATAGTTTTATTCTTCGTATTGCTTACGCTTGCGGCAAACAATCGCAACTGTACCGCCTATTACAAATACAATTGCAATCCACACAAGGGCGTTGCTATATGTACCTGTGTAGGGAGCATCTACATCTGTGCCCTGTGTGGGCTTCTGTGTTTCTCCTGTAACATCCTCTGCAGGAGGAGGCACAGTGCCTGTAGTCTCCTCAGGTACCGTCGGTGCATCTGCAGTATTGTTTGCAAATATCAGCTCCGACTTCTCCTTGATATCAAGATTTACTCCGTGAGCGTGCAGTACAAGCTTCTCTGACTCTCCTTCTCCCTGCTTGATGTCCACCTCAAGGAAGTAGTTGTTCAGGTTGTGGCGAGCCTCTACTGTAACATACATATTATATATCGTCTCATCGTAAGCAATCTGATTATCTTCTCCTGCAATCTGGCGTATTGTATAGGTATAATAGCCCACCTTGTCAAACCTGAGCTCATTCAGACTTACAACTCCCTGCTCCATGTTCCTGACCCTGTCTATAACTTCACCCTGTGCATCTCTTAATTCAAAAACAAACCGATCTGCCTCAGAAGCAGTTGTGTCCAGAGTGCTCAGGAAATCCACCCTGAGGGTTGCCTCGTGACGGGTTTCGTTTCTGAACACAGGAGCGTCAACAGGCTCTCCGTGAAAGAAGTATTCCACCTTGGTCTCAAAGGCTCCGTCCCCCTCAGGAGCTGTAACAGTCACGAACACATTATACACAGTATGGTCAAATAGAACCGTATTGAACAGCTCGTCGTCGTGCTCCTCACCGATGCTATATCTGACTACACCCTCTGCGGTGTAGTCAATCTCATCGAACACTACCTTGCCGTCTGTGGAGCTCTTAGTCTGTAGAACCTGTCCTTCATTATCCCTGAGTGTAAACTTAAACACTCCGTCCTCGGGTGTAGCTGAGTCCAGAGTTGTATCAACAGCAAGCTGAGCTCTTCCCGTCTGACGAAGGGTATTTGTAAACTCAAGGGGAGCAGGACTCAGGGCATCCTCTGCAGGCACACCATCCACAGTAGTGGTAACTATGTAGGATGCCTCATCCTCAGAAAGAGCCACATCTATCACAACCTCGTACTCCTTTGTATCATAGATAACAGAAGTATCGCTCAAATTTTCTTCATACATTCTGAATTTATATGTACCGGGCTGGTCAAACCGTATCTCGTGGAACTCTACATTGCCATTTTCATCACAAGGGGCAATCTCGTGGAATCTGTTGCCAAACTCAAACACACCCGTCAGGGAGAAAACAAACTCCTCAGCAGTAAGCTCTCTGCCTGTTATCTGAGCCTTGGCTCTGAGCTGTATCACCACGGGCTCAATATTATGGTTACCGATAACTGCCGGATTCTCCTTATTTACAAGTACAGAATCCAGATAGGTCTGACCGTAAGAAACATTTACAGAATGATATGCCCCGCACTTGTAGCCCTCAGGAGCCTTGGTCTCAATAAGCACATACTCGTGACCTGAGGGGATATTCTCGAACTTCACTACACCGCGGCGGTTGCTCTCTGCCGTTGCCTCTGCAATCACTGCATCTCCGTGGCAGATATTACAGCTATCCCCATAGTGCTGAAGCGTAAACTGAGCCCCTGCAAGGGGTAAGCCGCTTACTGCATCAATCTTTGTAAACTCCAGACTGCCAAGATATCCCTGTGACTTTGTGACAGGGTACTCGATACTGTTGTCGCCGAACAATGCCTCACCTGTAGAAAAATCCACAGTCTTGAAGTAGAAGGCTGTATTTTTGTTAGTATCAAGAGGAGTCCCTGAGACAAAGCCATGAGCCTCGTTCTTTAGCCTCACTCTGTATTTAAGTGACAAAACATAGTTTCCGATTTCATCAATGTACCAGCTCTGGGTAGTCCTCAGCCACCACCTGACGGTCTGTGCATCTGCATCATAAACCGCCACATCTTTACCGTTTGAAGTGTTTGTCACATGGGTTGTGGGGTTGCCCTGGGCATCAAAGAAGTATATAAATTCAAAACCCTCATCCAAAGGGTCAAGGGTATATGCCTCCTCCATAGTCTCCGCAGGAATAAGCTCCATACCCGTGAGGATATTCTCAAAGGCTGTTGTAAGCTCAGCGCCGCCCTTTACCGATGCATACCGTTGGATGTTCTTTCCGCTCTGGGCGGTTTCTATCATTGCACCGCCTGCTATGTCCTCACTGAGCCACAGCTCATAGGTCTCGGTGGTAGCTCCTACAACAAGCGAAGATGTCTGCCTGTCAACAGTGGTAAAGCTTGTATTCTCAGCCAACTTCAGAAAATCCAACACACTCTGTGTATCCACATCCATTCCCGCAGAAAAGATGTTAATACCTGCGTTCTTCATCATCTGTGCCACATCATCCGCTCTGTCCGCCGCCTTGTCCGAGTAATTTACTCCGTAGGTGCAAACCTTCTGGGAGAAAGCATCTGCAAAGTAGCCGTCAGTGCCTGCTTTATCTGCACTGTAAGCGCCCTTCATATAAGTATTGTAGCCTGTAATCAGAGATTCAGACTCCCTGCCTGCTTCAATATAGGTAGTAGGCATACCGTCAGTTACAAATATAACATATCTGAAGGTAGCCTCTGAATCCTTCAGCAGATTATACGCAAGCTGAAGTCCGCCTTCGGTGTTGGTAAACCTCTCCCTGTTATCAGTAGGTGCTGTAATAGCATCAACCTTAGTCTTCAGCCCCTGTGCATCCTCTGCACTGTTCACTTTTGTCAGGGGTATCACGGTGCTTGCGTGGGAATTAAAAGTCACAAGTCCGAAGCGGTGCTCTCCTCCAAGCTTGCTGTCTGTAGAGTATCTGTCAAGAAAGGAGTTAACCGCAGACTTTGCGTGAGTAAGCCTTGCGTCATTTATATCATAGCCTGCGTCATTGGGGCCCAGACCCTGATGGGTAGAGTTCATTGTATTGGAGATATCCATCACAACCACCACATCCACGGCACTGTCAATTACTCTGGGCTTTGCCACAACACTGAGGGTTACATCAAAGTAGTTTTCAATCTCTGTGGGTGCGATAGTTCTGCTGACAGCAATACGATCTTTGTACAATGTGCCGTCCACAGGATACTGCGTGGGGTTCCATCCCCCTGTATACTCAAGCTGCTGTGAGTTATCAGCCGTATCCAGTGCAAGAGTATCCGAGAATGCGATAGAGCCTGCGAGTATCATAAGTACAATCAGCAACGCTGTGAATCCCCGTGTATATGTCATAAACCTTTTCATAGCGGTCACCCCTTCTGCAGAGTGTGTAAGCACAAATATTACACTTCTCTTTTACTATAATTATAGCATCACATAGCAAGAAAACAAGATGTTTTGCACAAAATTCGTCTTTGATAAAAAATTATCTGTTTACCCATATAAATTTATGATATAATGAATTTAGTGTATTTAATATATTTGAAGAAAGAACAGAACAGAGGTACACATAATGAAGGTATTAATGATAAACGGCAGCCCCCGTGCAAAGGGCAACACCGCAGTGGCGCTTGGTGAGATGGAAAAGGTATTCAAGGCAGAGGGCATTGAGGTAGAGATACTTCAGGTAGGCGCTAAGGAGATCCGCGGTTGCATTGCCTGCGGAGCCTGCCACGAGATGGGCAAATGCGTTTACGACGACATCGTAAATGATACCATCCGCAAATTTGAGGAATGTGACGGTATGGTCATCGGAAGCCCCGTATACTACGCTTCTGCAAACGCAACGCTGATGGCTTTCCTCACCAGACTTTTCTACAGCACAAACTTTGACAAAACAATGAAGGTGGGCGCTTCCGTAGTATCCGCAAGACGCGGCGGTCTGTCCTCCACCTTTGACGAGCTTAACAAGTTCTTCACCATCAGCGGTATGCCTATCGCATCAGGTCAGTACTGGAACAGCGTTCACGGCGCAAAGCCCGGCGAGGCAGAGCAGGACGAGGAGGGACTCCAGTCTATGCGTACCCTTGCAAAGAATATGGCTTTCCTTATGAAGAGCATCGCCCTCGGCAAGGAAAAGTACGGCGTCCCCGAGCGCGAGCCCGTAGTCCGCACAAACTTCATCCACTGATTTACAATATCCACGCAAACACAAACGCACCTGAGTAAATTTCTCAGGTGCGTTTTCATATGCCCGCTGCATTGTCTGCGCTATCTTTATCAAATTCAATGATATCTTCAATTTTACAATCAAGTTCTCTGCATATAGCCGCAAGAACATACAAATCTACTCTGCTGATATTTCCAAGACAATAACCCTGTACTGTCTCAAACCGCAAGTTACATCTGACACAAAGCTTGTTCTTGGAATAGCCTTTTTCTTTGAGTAGCTCCGCAAGCTTAAATTTTATCCCCGAGCTGTTCTCTTCAGGTCGTTTTTTCATATAATCCACCTTGAAGGTGAGCAAAATTTATCTGTTAAAAAACGCATTTATAAAGACCAAAACTCACCTTAATCATAAGGATAACATTAATTCTTCCTCTTGACTTCTACATTAGGATGTAGTATACTCACAGTAGCACTACATTCTAATGTAGTATATTATATTAACAGGGGTTGATTTTATGTACACCAAACCGGTCATCTATCGTATTTTCTCTATTTTCTGTCTTGCATCAGGAATACTCAGCTTCCTTGCCTCGGTAACGCTGGGAATCATCTATGCCTGCATGGGAGCAATCGGAAATCTTTCAGACTTTTTCCTTTATGATTATCTTCCCTCCGAGCTCAGCTCAGCTTTTTCTGTATCCTCATGGATACTCAGCTCAGCAATGTTTTTCTGTGCTGTAATCTCGCTGTTTTTCAGCTATGTGGAATTTTCCTCTTTCTTCCAGTTTGCAGACCTTATCAATCACGACCTGAGCAACAACAACGAGCCAATCAGAAAACGCAGATTTGTTATGCCACCCAAGGCATACAAAAACTTCGGCGCAACAATCTTCACTATATATTTTGCCCTTAGCATAATTGCCGCTGTTGTGTTTGTTATATCTCAGTCCATAGCAAGTAAGGTGTTCGTAGCCGTACCGCTTATTCCGATTGCTCTTGTCGCTTTGGACCTTGCTGTTGTTTACATAACATATTATATGAGGAACAAAGCCTTTGGTGATGCATTAGAGGTAGCAATGGATAGCAACCAGAGCAATCCCTCTGCCGCAACTAAGGAAAGCCTGAAAGAAAACAAGACAGGTATGCTCAGAGCTTGGTGCACCATCCTGTTCGTATGCTGTATTGTATTCACTATTCTTGTTATTGTCGGCATTATTCTCATAGTCAGCTACCTGCCAAAGGAACTGCATCTGTTCCTGATTTTATCCATCATCCCATCTTGGATGATTACCATTCTCAGCAATGCTGTAAACGGATGCTTCTTCGATAATCTGGCAATGATGATTGAACGCAAGCTTATAAAATACAATTTATTAAAGAACGCAAATAAATCTGTAAAATGTGTTAATTGCAAAGCAAATGTACCCGGAGATGCAAGCTATTGCTCATCCTGTGGAACAAAAACAAATCAGTAATCCAAAACACAAAACGCACCTATGAACAAAAATTCATAGGTGCGTAATTTTTATTTAAGGTATGCTAATGTAAAATCAATAAATATTATCAAGGAATGCAGAGCCGATGATACCTGCGTCGTTGCCGAGAGATGCCTTGCAGATTACTGTCTGCTTGGGGTTGTGCTTTGTGTAACGCTCTGCCTCGATGATTGAACGCAGAGGAGCAAGCAGAGTCTCGCCCTCGTTGGAAACACCGCCGCCGATGCACAGTACATCAGGCTGGAAGATGTTGATTGCATTAATAAGTCCGCAGGCAAGGTATGAGAGGTACTCGTCAACTACCGCCTTACCTGAGGCATCGCCTGCACGCATTGCGTCAAAAGCAGTTCTGCCGTTTACATTGGCAATATCGCCGTCACACAGTGAGAGCATATAGGAGTAGTCAGGCTTCTCTCTGAGGATAGCTTCCTTTGTGAGAGAGATAAGACCTGATGCAGATGCATAAGCCTCCCAACAGCCCTTTCTGCCGCAAGCACACTCTTTGCCGTCCTTAACAATAACCATATGGCCCATCTCAGCGCCTGCGTAGTTGGAGCCTGAGTAAATCTTGCCGTCAATGATGATACCTGCGCCAACACCTGTGCCGATTGTGATAGCGATAGCGTTCTTTGTACCCTTTGCAGAGCCTGCAAGGAACTCGCCGTATGCAGCAGCGTTAGCGTCATTCTCGATGATAACCTTTGTGCCCAGTCTCTCCTCCATCATCTCAACAATGTTCCAGTTGTGGAAGAACAGGTTAGCAGAGTACTCAATGATACCTGTCACAGGGTTAACTGCACCGGGTACACCGATACCGATTGAAACGATATCGTCCATCTTGAGCTTTGCCTTCTTGACAGCCTCTTTTGCAACCTCTGCCATAGAATCGCACACCTCAGACTCAGGTCTGGGGACATTTGTCTTACATTCTGCCTTGGCTACGATGTTGTAGTTTTCGTCTACAACGCCTGCAACGATGTTTGTACCGCCCAGGTCAATTCCAAGTCTATACATTGTAATCTTCCTTTCGCATTTCAAAATTGTGCTTCATACTATCAAGCACCTATACAAGGTCATTATATCACAAACATTTCCCATATTAAAGGGGATTTTTAATATTTTCCGTTACTATTCGGTAAGTTTTTGAGTACAGCCTCAACATTATTTGGAAAATAGCAAAGGAGCATTTGCGAGTATTTGAGAGCATTTTAAAGATTTAAAGAGATTGTAGTATACTAAATTAAAATACTTTCAAAAAAGTGTTGACTTTAGATTTTACCTGTGTTATCATACTTGAGCAGTAAAAAAGATTAAAGATTTAGGAGGCAACGCGTATGTCAACTTTTATGGCAAAAAAAGGCGAGGTTGAGCGCAAGTGGTATGTAATTGATGCTGCCGGCAAGCCCCTTGGTAAGGTTGCAGTTGAGGCTGCAAAGCTCCTCAGAGGTAAGCACAAGGTAACATTTACTCCCCATGTAGATTGCGGCGACCATGTTGTTATTATCAACTGCAAAGACGCTGTTCTTACAGGTAACAAGCTCACACAGAAGAAGTGGCAGAGACACACAGGCTATGTTGGTCACCTCAAAGAGACTGACTACAAAACACTGATGGCTACCAGACCCGAGAAGGCAATGGAGCTGGCAGTTAAGGGTATGATTCCCTCAAACAGCCTTGGCAGAGCACAGATGCTCCGTCTGCGTCTTTTCGCAGGTGCTGAGCACAAGCATCAGGCACAGCAGCCTGAGGCTTGGAATATGTAAGAAGGAGGCAACTAATAATGTACGATAAGGCACCTTATTTCTATGGTACAGGTAGAAGAAAGAGCTCCGTAGCAAGAGTTCGTCTCTATCAGGGTACAGGTAAAATCACAATCAACGACCGTGACATCGACGATTACTTCGGCCTTGAGACACTCAAGCTCATCGTTCGTCAGCCTCTCGAGCTTACAGAGACAGGCGCAAAGTTCGATGTAGTCTGCAGAGTAGCAGGCGGCGGCGTTACAGGTCAGGCTGGCGCAATCCGTCACGGTATCTCCAGAGCACTGCTCCAGTACGACAGCGAGGCTCTCAGAGCTACACTGAAGAAGGCTGGCTTCCTCACTCGTGATCCCAGAATGAAAGAGCGTAAGAAGTACGGTCTCAAGGGCGCTCGTAGAGCTCCCCAGTTCTCCAAGAGATAATCTCTGCTTACGCAGTTTATCCCAAAGAGACCCAAAGTCTACAATTTACAGCACTCACTTTTGTGGGTGCTGTTTTTTGTTTATTCCTTTGGTATCCCCTTGTTTTTTGGTAACAAATGATATATCATAACTTGTAGAAATAATCTCTGAGGTGGTTTCATGAGTTTTAAACTTAACGTAGATGGTATAGATGTTCAGTTGACAATAAACAGTTACAGACCGGCAAACCGCCACGAAGACATATACGACCAATGGTGTCATTGTGATGTTTCTTTTTCATGCGAAAACTATCTGAGTTATAAACTCAAGTCAGCCGATATTCTCCTTTCGTACGAAGTTGAAAACCTGGAGACTGCCTTAACAGAATTACTCAACGGTGAAATAAAAACCTTAAAGGTTTGCAGATTTATTGAACCCGACTTTATTTTTGTCCTTTATCCCAAAGAGGATTTAAGCAGTTATCCCGAAGATGAATGTATCCGTTCCGAATTTGATGGTTATGATATTTCAGTTGAATGGAGAGTTCATTTCTGGAACAACTGGCCCACCGACAATTTTCTTAACATAACTCTGGACAGAGATGAAATCACCGCACTCAGAGATTACCTGACCTCTGTAATAAACAGAAAACGCATCCCGAAAAACTAAACCTCTCTCAGCACTCACTTTTGTGGGTGCTGTTTTTTCTTACCTGTTTAACATTACCTTCAATCTTTTTCTTTGTGCTATAATACTATATGAAAAGACTATTTTGTAAAAAAATTCATAATCTACTGTAAAAAACTTCTTCTATTGCGTCTAATTAAGTGAAAGGAGGTTTTCAATTTGTCGACAAATAACATCTCTGAACAATTCAGCCTTATATACAAGGAGAACGCACAAAGCATCACAAGGCTCTGCTATCTCTACTTAGGAGACAGTGACCTTGCACAGGATGCGGCACAGGAAACCTTTATTAAGGCATACAGAAAACTATCATCATTCAAAGGAAACTCGAGTCTGAACACATGGCTGACAGCAATCGCCATAAACACCTGCAAGAGCCTTATGCGCAGTAAGCACTACAGAAATACCGTATCCCTTGACGAGGCAATCGGTGTTCCTGCTTCACTTGCTGACAAAGAAGTAAACCTCAGCATTAGTGAGGCGGTGCAGAGTCTGCCCGAGAGTTTTCGCACTGTAATTCTGCTCAAATACTATCGGGAGTTGAAAGCCGACGAGATTGCAAAAATGCTCAAAGTTCCTGTCACTACTGTTAATTACAGGCTCTCCAAAGCAAAAGAATTGCTGAAAGAACTACTGAAGGAGGATTTTGACTATGACTGATATGAAGAAACAGCTTGATTCCGAACTAAGCCACATTACGCTGAACATTTCGGAAGAAGAAATAATAATGAAAGCTAAGAAAAGACCTGCACACAAGCCCTTTGTACCTCGACTTGTTGCCGCTATGATTGCACTTGTCCTCATTGCAACAGTATGCTTTGTACCGGGGCTGATCAACAATACGGACACTGAATACAGCTTTGTTGTATACGCAGGTGCACAGGAAATTACTCAGGATAAATTTGTGGTCATAAACGATGACGAAACCAACTTTGTACATTTTGATTTCAACAAGATTTTAGATGAAAACGCAGACCCTGCAGACATCACAAAAAAATATCTTTTCCATTCTCTCAGAAAGGATTTTAAACTGAAGATAGAAGGCGAGAACATCGACCACTTCGAGTTTTTTATCAATAAGGGAATACTCACCGAATACGAAACCAACTACGATGACCAAGGCAACTATATGGGTACTGCCGCTGACTTTTCATACTTCAAAAACGGCAAGCTTGAGAATCTCATAATTTCAACTTATGACACTCAAGACAATGTTACCTTTTATCTCAATCCTGTTTGTCCCACTAATCCTTTAATTCTTTCCTTAATGGAATCACCTGAGCTGACACCCTATATTGCTCTGCCAAATACAGGCGATATAGTAACAGATGAAAACTTCAAACTGTACCACCCCGACAAGCTCCATGTGGACGCCGAGTCTCTGGGCTATAACCCCATAGCATACGGCTTCAGAACAGACGGAGAATCTGCGGCAACCGAAGAAGAAATCGCAAAGCTCAGGGAATATGCAGAAGCGAATGATATGGTAGGCTTCTACAACTATCAGAATCAGATTTTCAAGCGGCTTTTTGAGGAAGTATACATCGACATTCTGGTTTACAAAACAAAGGACACTGAGCCTTACTATTACTACGAATTCGCAAGACTTGAATTCTGCTATAATCCCATTGAGGTTACCCACAAGGATGTAGCAAGTACAAACCACAGCGAGACTCTCTCAAAAGGTACTCTCAGTGCAAGGCTCGTTGATATGCCCCAGGAGCGACAGGACTACCTGCTCAGCCTTCGTTCTCAGAACAATTAATTACAAATTCCCAAACGAAACACAGCACTCACTTTTGTGGGTGCTGTTTTTTAATACAATTTGCATTTTGAGAGCATATGTGGTATAATAACATCTGATAGATTATAGTATAGAGGTCACTATGTTTTTCAGATTACAGCAATTATCATCTTACTTATATTTTACGGCTGTTACTTCGGTAAGCTTTTCAGCCAGAAGAAAAAAGGTATTCAAACTGACCAGTTAGGCAAGGGCAAAACAGGCTTTGTAAAATTCATCGAAGTCACACTAAAAATCATAACCATCATTGTACCTGTAGCGGAGGTTGCCGGCATTTTATCAGACACTTCTGCGTTGCCGCCTGCGCTCAGATATATCGGTGTAGTTATTGCTCTGATTGGCGATGGTGTATTCATCTGCTCTGTGCTCACTATGCGGGACAACTGGCGTGCAGGAGTAGCAGAGAATGATAAAACCGAGCTTGTCACAAAGGGTATTTACCGGATAAGCCGAAACCCTGCCTTCTTAGGCTTTAACCTTGTTTATTTAGGAATTCTGTTAATGTTCTTTAACTTGGTGCTGTTTTTTATTTCCCTGTTAGCATCTCTGATGATTCATCTGCAAATCGTCAATGTAGAGGAGGATTTCCTCGTCAGTGAGTTCGGCGAGGACTATATTAATTACAAGAAAAAGGTCTGCAGATATTTGGGACGAAAAATCAGAAAGTAATCTGACACATAAGGCATTATGCAACAAGCCCGACAGTTTTACACCTGTCGGGCTTGCTTCTGTTTATATTCGATTTTTAATTAATCCTTGCTTATTACCTTTTTCTGCCAGCTTCTTTTACCGCATTCGGGACATTTCATATATCTTGTTCTGTTTACATGCATTGCCCACAGAACACTTTTGAAGGTAGGCACATATCTGTGGTGGCAGTGTGCACACTCGTAGTAGCCTGCTTCCTGCTCAATCTTCAGTGCAAACACAACGCCAATCATACCCACAACAAAACCGAACACTATCAGGACAACCCTCAGCCAATCTGCCATGCTCACAAATGCCGCAGTAAAAACAAAAGCAAACAGGATAATCATTGAGAATATTCCAATTAATATTTCAAGGGACAGCATCCGCTTATCCGCTTCTTCCTTTTGTCTTACCATATCCAGTAAGTTTTTTTCATAGCTTTCTTTGTAATCTTTCATTTCGGTAACCTCCCCGTTTAATAAATCGTTGACTGTAATACCCAGTATAGAGCAAAGCTCAAGCATAATTGACGAGTCAGGCATAGCCTTGCCGTTTTCCCATTTGGACACAGCCCTGTCCGTAATATTCAGTGCTTCTGCCAGTTGCATCTGGGTAAGACCTTTTTCTTTTCTGCACTTTGCAATAAATCTGCCAATTTTGATTTGGTCCATTTCCTTTCCTCCTTTCAGCCTCAAGTTTATATTTTTCAGTACACAAAGTCTACACACCATCGGTTGAGTCGGGGAGCTTCTCGTATCCACCGATGGTAGAGTGCCTTATTTATCAAGAAAAACTGCCAAAGCATAGCAGCAGCCTTGGCAGTATATCGTACATTTATTAATTTGTCCTTGCTCAGGGATTTATTACATAAATATCACTGGAGAGCATTTTTATGCTCTCACCATAGGATACAACCTGAAGCTCGATTTTCGCTTCGGTAACCTGGGTGACCCGTCTCTCCCGAAGCTTATCTGCAGACCAGACCATAGGAGCAACCATACTCTCTCCTGCCTTGACCTCTTGTGTAAAAGCAGGATGCATATCCTTGTTGTTAAGAGCAGACGCAGTTATCTTAAACACAACAGGATCATCTGTTTTGTTCTCAAGGTAAGCATTCATAACAAAGCCCTGCTCACTGTCTGTAACACAGTGGGTTATGATAATTGCGAATTCATCTGTATCAGCAAGGGTCTGTCCTGCAATATCCCCCAGAGTCACCTGCGCAGTAGTGTCAGCTTCTGTCTGTGACACAGCCTCTGACTCCGCTAAAGTTGTGTCCTCAGCCTGCTGAGCAGTCACCTCTGTATTCACCTCACCTGTTGTTTCCGCCGCCGTTGTGTCAGGCTCTGTGCCTGTTGTGTCACTGCAGCCTGTCAGCACTGACAGAGACAATATAAGTATAAGCATAAGAGCAACAAATCTTTTCATATCAAACTCTCCGTAAATTCTATGTAACTGCTTGCATTATATCATAAATGTTGTGCTTTGCACAATGTAGGGCGAAATCCCAAAAGGCGAAGCCTTTTCAATTTATGATTCAATGAACTCTCAGGCGTCAGAATCTCTGATTTTGCTTACGCCGTGAGGTTATTATATCATACTCACCCACCCCGTGCAAGAGGTGTAAACAACCTGTTAACTAAACCTGATAAGCATTGATATTTTCCTGCACTGTGATATAATGTCAGATATAAGAAGGTGTTACTATGAAGCGTATCCTTTCGGTTTTATTACTATCATTAACCGTTCTCTGCTCCCTGTGGGGATGTAGCAATAACAGTGTATCCACTGACAAAACGCAAACATCCGTAGTGAATTTCTGTGCTTATGAAGATACGAACGGTATATCCCAAATAAATGAGATTGTTCTGCCAAAAACGCTGAGCAAGGAATGTAAAACCTATAAATTTACTTACAGCTCCCACAGCAACAATATAAAAGGATACATATCCATCCCCAACAACTGTAACTCAAACTCTCCTTTTAAATGCATCCTTTATAACCGAGGCGGCAACAGCAGGATAGGTCTGCTTACGGACACCGACACCGCACAAATATGCTCACAGCTTGACCGTGTGGTTGTAGCCTCTCAGTACCGAGGCGCAGATTCAGGAACAGGAAAAGATGAGTTCGGCGGTGCTGACCTTAACGACCTGACAACCCTTGTAGATTTGTGTGAATCGGCTTTTGATTTCATAGATATGACAGATTTCTGTGTTGCAGGTGTATCCCGTGGAGGAATGATGGCATATATGTTGGCAAGAAGCGACCACCGAATCAGTCGTATAATTGCCGTCAGTGCCGTAAGTGATTTGAGCCGTGCCTATAACGAACGCGAGGATATGAGAACACTTCTGACAAACTGCATAGGCGGCTCCCCCGAAGCATTACCCAATGAATACGAAAAACGATCTGCCATCTGTTGGGCTGACGAAATCACAGTACCTGTACTTATGATTCACAGCAAAGGTGACGAACAGGTATCCTTCTCTCAGGCGGAAGCTCTCAAGGCTGAGTTCGATAAAAACGGGACGCCTTGTACATTTGTCACCTACAATGACAGCACTCACGGTATGCATAAAGAAGATATTTCTGTAATCAAAGACTGGCTTTCAAAGTAAGGAGAAACCAATGGAAGATAACAAGCTTATACGAAAGCAGATTCGCAGAGCTTCAAACACCACTGCCCTGCCTCTGCTCATTTACATTGCATTATACATACTATTCATATCCTTTATGCCTCAGCTTATAACCAAGCCTCTGCAGTCTCTGGGTATAGGGCTGACAGACAGGTCAGAGATTTTTATTAAGTATCTGCTGATTTACTTTGTCATACTGCCGTTGGGTATGCTTTCTTTGAGGCTTACTCAGAGAAAGGACAAGGATATCCGTCTTGCTCACGGCTTCAGAAAGCCCGAAAAAAGCATAGGCTGGTGCCTCAAGTGGATTATCATCGCCATAGGTGCAAGCACCATGCTGGCGGCAGTGCCTACATTAATTGCAACTGTGCTCCAGCTGATCCTTGACACCTCTGCCTCCCCCACACAAAACCTGTTCACCATTCAGACTATGAGCGTCATAGCTGTGCCCAAGTGGATAGGCGCCACTTTCCCAACACTGATTTTTGCACCGATTATTGAGGAGCTTTTATTCCGCGGGCTTATCTTTCCCCATAACCGCAAGCTTGGCGAGCTGTTCGCTATTATTATATCGGGAGTTTTCTTTGGACTCTGGCATCAGAATCTGCCTCAGATATTCGTCACCGCAACCTTTGGTATGTTCTCCGCTTTTCTGTATTTGCGGACTAAATCCATCTACCCCTCCATAATTGCACATTTCCTCAACAATTCAATTGCAGTTCTCAGGGATTTCCTTGCAAGCAGGATTAACACCGACGGCTTTTCCGTTGACCCTGTTCACGCACTGCTTGATAACCTGGGCCCTATTCTTCTGTTCCTGCTGTATTCCTTTGTGATGGGCAGTGTTATTGTTATGGGACTTGTATTCTTCATCATCGAGCTTGTAAAGAAAAAGGAGCTGAAGTTTGAAAGAAGCGAGCTTGACCTGCCTCTTTGCCAAAAGCTCCTTGTGTACTTCACTTCTCCCTTAACTCTGACAGTTACTCTGTATCTGATAATCATAGCCATACTCAACACTGTAAACGGCTACTACTGGTTTTTAAACTAATATTTCAAACAACAATACACCCCAAGTCTTACACAGACTCGGGGTGTTCGCATATTTAGCAAATATATACGGCTTATCCGTACACAACTACATCTTCATTGACTTTTTCGTATTCGCCATAAGCGTAGCCGTTTTCGTCCAGGGTGATTTCAATATTCAACACCTCAGTTGTGCCGTCGCTGTAATGCAGGGTTACTGTTACTGTATCGCCAAAATAGCTTGTAAAATCCTCAGCAGTTTTCAGCAGGCTGTCGTACGCCTGACCCATACTGAGCATCTGTTCTTCGGTGGGATTCTTGGTATTCCTGTCAACGCCGCCTGTGAAATCTCTCAGGTCGCTGTTAAATCGGTCAAATTCAGGCCACCAACCGATAACAAATCTGTAGGGGTCGCTCTCATCAAAGGGCTTCATATTTTCAAAGCTGCTATCAAAGTAAAGATACTCAGTATCAGCTCCATTCACTTTGTGCTCCTCATAAGCCTTGAAATCTACATATTCAAGTGTGCCCTTCTGTGACTTGATATCATAGGAAACAATGTCTTCACCGCTTATCTTGAACCCAAGACTGGAATACGACATTGCTGTAAATCCGTCCTCGTACAGCTCGCTCGGAGCCTTTGACAGCCTGATGAGAGGGGCATTCTCTCTGCACAAGGCGGTACGCTGCGTGCCAACTGCAACATCCTCTCCCTGTGCCGCACTGACGCTTATTACAGCCCCCTTTGACTCGGAAGGTAAAAACAAATCTCCTGCAAAAATTCCTACGCCCAACACTGCACATACCAACAGACAAGCAATACAGGAAACTGCAAGTGCAGGTCTGAATCTTCTTTTTGTTGTCATAACCTTTTCCTCTCCTTTAAATCTGAAAGTATAGGGAGCTTTTCTGCTTCCGTAAACCTTGAGCATTTCATCAATGCTCCTTCTTTTTTCAGAATTCATACTGCGAAAACCTCCTTCTGATAGTTTTCTTTGCTGAATATAGTCGGGACTTAATCGTGCCCACAGGCAGAGACAGCATCTGTGCAATCTCCTCGATTGTATAATCCTTGAAATACTTCAGGATTATCACAACCCTGTGATTCTTCGGCAAGGAACATATAATTTTGTGAAGCTCCAGATAGTCCACAGAACTGTATCCGCTACTGTCGGGTATGGAGTTGAGAAAAAGTGTTTGTTCTTCATCGGTAGAAAAGCAGAAACGCCGTGAATTGTACCAATGCTTCACACTGTTTTTGTAGGTGTTCACGCAGATTGCAAAAAGCCATTTGTCAAAGGGCTTGCTCACATCATACTTGTCAAAGTTTTTGAATGCCTTGCACCAGGTCTCCTGAAACAAATCCTCTGCATCTGCCACATTACCGCACAAGCAAAAGCACAGCCTTGTAAGTTCCTCGCTGTGAACAGCAACATAGCGGTCTGCTGTCTCCCTGTCAATCTTCATCTCCACACCTCCCACAGTTTTTTGAAAGCTTTCATCATATATACAAACAAGAGCCGAAAAAGGTTCATAAAAAATAATGTCCGAACATAATAGTCCGGACAATTTTTTATTCACTTAACTCAGTGCCATTCAATAATAACTTCATCAGAGAATTTCTCACAGGTGCGGGTGTATCCGCCCCACTCCAAAATAAGATTTTCACCCTCAAAAGTGTAATTAATTATAAATTCCTCGTTCCTGTCTGTTAAAACGGTTATAGTATCATCACCTGCAGTGTAAGTAAACTCAACAGTATCAAGTCTGTCAAGAGCACCCATAGGCCCTCTGCCCGTGCCGTCAGGGGCAAAGACAATGGAATAATACTCAGGTAACTCAGGCGAGTCGATATCCACCCCTAAATCATAAGTATGCCAGGTGCCCTCTATTTTATTATTACCGCCGCAAGCGGTCAGAGATAGGCATAACACAACAAATAAAATTACAGAAACTATCTTCTTCATATTAATACCACTCTTTATATTCCAATATCAAAATACTGCACATCAAATATCACTCAAGTCTGAAATACTCGCCGGTATATGGCTTAGCAGGATTGTAATTCAGCGTCAACACGAGAACATCATCTTCAAAACAAAAACTGCCGTCCAGTTTATATCCGTCATATGGAAAATACAAATATATCTTATCTCCTATAATATTATAGTTAAAATCATAAGCCTCTTCAGGGGGATAATCAAGCCACCTGCCATTAATACCGGTACCTGTCCCGTCAGCATTAAAGGTTATATCCGTATACAGAGAAGTATGTTCTCCGTTTTCGTCAATATAGGAAAGCTCCTCTCTCCAAGTGCCGACAAGCTGATTTTCAGACGAAGTTGTGAAAACGCAGGCAGATAAACATAAAGTGATTATACAAGCATAAACAACCGCAACTGTATATTTCATAGAATTATACCTCATAAATATACTCCAATTCAAGGCATTTCCAAGGCTCGCCGTTGATGATAGTCTCTGTTGAATCAAATTGCTTGAATCCTACTGCCTTATAACATCTGTATGCATTGGGGTTATTTTCAAACACACCCAGAGTAACACGCTTTGCTCCCAGTTTATCGCAGGCGTACTCAAGAGCCATTCTCAGCATTTTACTGCCGTAGCCCTTACCTCTTATCTGAGAGTCAACAATAATATATCCGAATCTTATAACACCCTGCTCCGCGTCAAGGACTCTGACAATAAGATGTCCCACTGTATTTTCTCCGTCTGTAAGCATCAGAGGATAAACCAAACCTTTGTGATTTTCCTTGATCTCAGCATAACGGGCAACAATATCCGCAGGCTCTATGGGGTAATTCTTATATGTATCAGCAGACCACTGTCTGAAAGAATATTCATCTTTAATCCAGCTGATAATCAAATCCGCATCAGCAGATTCAAAAGGTCTCAAAGAAAGCATAAAAACATTCCTTTCAAGAAGTTAATATAAATATAGCAAAGATAAAACCACAATGCAATAAAGGAAAAGCATTATAACTGTAAATATCTGAATTTTTGCAAAATAAAAAGCCCCAGAGCATAAACTCTGGAGCTGTTAAAGGGCATGCACCCTGAAAACTGAATAAAGAGTGAAGGAGATAAATAAGAGAAAGAAGTGTTTTAAAGACCAAAGACTGACAAATCCTGAGATTGTCGTTTGTGGTCAAGCCCTCGACCTATTAGTATTGCCAAGCTGAACATATCACTATGCTTACACACGCAACCTATCAACCTCGTAGTCTACAAGGGGTCTTACTCGTTAAACGATGGGATATCTAATCTTGGAGACGGTTTCACGCTTAGATGCTTTCAGCGTTTATCCGATTGCACTTAGCTGCCCAGCTGTGCCACTGGCGTGACAACTGGTGCACCAGAGGTGCATCCATCCCGATCCTCTCGTACTAAGGACAGCGCTCCTCAAATATCCTGCGCCCACGACAGATAGGGACCGAACTGTCTCGCGACGTTCTGAACCCAGCTCGCGTACCGCTTTAATTGGCGAACAGCCAAACCCTTGGGACCGAATACAGCCCCAGGATGC
>JAFUJH010000074.1 GCA_017473775.1 Ruminococcus sp. | reverse complement strand
TGTCTCGGGTTGTGTCTCCTCTGCTGATGTAGTCTCGGGCTCTGTTGCAAAGGCAGAATTGGGGGATAGCAATGTGTACTGGTTGAAGTAGGACTTCATACTGTCGTGACACATTGATACATCCAAATCTCCTGCAATCATAGTACCGCCTGTATCAATTTTTTCTTTGATAATGGTGTGTGCCGTCTGTATTTTATAGGTGATGTGCTCGGGGATTCCCAAGTACACAACGATTCTGTTATCGTGGACATACTTAATCTCCACTGCATCATCCTGTGCGGTTACATTGACAGCCGTCACCTCAGTACATCCCAGCTCCTCAAAGGCTGTGAACATCTCCTTGAGGGATTCCCCCACAACTGTGGAGCCATACTCAACGAAGTCCCCTGCTACCTTACCGCCTACATTCACTCCTTCAATAACAGGAGCCTGAATCTCGTCGGTTGTGGAGGCAACCTCCAGCACCTTGCCCTCTCCGCTTACTATGTAATATCCGCCTAAGCCCTCGATAATACAGGAGGGAGTTGCCATAGTAATATCAATGCTGATGCTGTTTGGGAATACCGCCTTAATCTCTGCCTGCTGAATATACGGAAAGGCTTTCTCAAGCTTTTCTTCTGCACGGGATTTGGGAGCAGTAAAGATGTTATCCCCCATAGTCAGACCGCTTGCGGCAATTATCTCATTTTTGGGGATACTGCCGTTGCCGTTTACGATGATTTCCTCTGTCTGAAACCACACTGTGAGAGAAAGTATAACTCCCACAATAAGCACAGCAAGGCACAGCCCTGTGTTGATGACAATTGTTCTGAATTTTCTGGCACGGGGGCTCAAGGGACGCTTCTGCTTTTTAGGTGCAGGCTTCCTGCCTGATGCAGGAGGGTTACCGCCTGTGCCTGAGCTTCTTCGGGGTGTAGGTCGGCTTGAGCTACTGCGTGAAGCAGGCGTTGTTCTGCGCTGAGCAGTACGACCGGTATGCTTAGAGCTTCTCTGTTTTCGCAGAGGCTCTGAAGAAAACTCATTGCTGTATCTGTCAGAGGGTTTTGACTCGGGGTATGCACCCTTGGTGTTCACCACCTGAGTACGGGCGATAGCCTCGCTTACCTCCTGACGCTGTCGTGCATATGTACGGGGTGCAGGTGCAGAGTGTTTTCTGCTTTGTGTCCTGTTCCCCGGTTTTTGTGTTCCTCTGCTTGTGGTCTGAGGTCTTCTGTCAGCAGTGCTTCGTCGGGGAGTCTGATTTCCCTTGGAAGTGCTCCTGCTATTCTCGCCTGAGTTTTGCCGACCTCTGTCAGAGGTCCTTTTATTCTGAGCACTGAAATTCTTCAGTGAAGGAATTTTTGCGGTTTTATCTTCCATATTGCACTTCCTTTCCGCTTTTCTTATTTTTCATACACCTTATGTTAATCCGATTACGAATTTGTTTTCTCTTTTAATTTATATCATCTTCACATCAGCACCGAGGCTTCGCATTGTGCCGTCAAAGTCCTCATATCCACGCTCAAGGTACTTTGTGGTATCTATCACAGTGACACCCTGAGCCGCTAACGCCGCTACTGCGAGGGAGGCTGAGCCACGCAAATCGTACGCCTGCAGTGATGAGCTGTAAAGCTCTCTGACACCTTCCACCACCGCAACTCTGCCCTCGGTCTTGACCTTTGCACCAAGGCGTGTCAGCTCTCCTGCGTGCTTATATCTGTTCTCAAATATGTTTTCCACAAACACTGTTGTACCCTGTGCAAGAGTTGATACCGCCATCAGCGGAGCCTGTGCATCTGTGGGAAATCCCGGATATGGGGTTGTTCGTATCATAGGAAAAGCTTTGAGCCTCTGTGGAGCACTGATGCTCATTGCTCCACTGCTGAGCTGTATATCACAGCCTGCTTCCTCAAAAAGAGGAATCACTGCACCTAAGTGAGAGGCAACCACACCTTTAAGCACAATATCCGACCCTGTGACCGCCGCCGCTGACATGAGGGTTGCGGCAACGATTCTGTCAGGTATTACCGTATGGGATGTTCCGTGGAGACTATCCACTCCCTCAATGACAATTGTACCCTCCCCTGCACCGCGGATATCAGCTCCGCAAGCGTTAAGGTATGTGCACAAATCCTCTATCTCAGGCTCCCGTGCCGCATTGGTGATAACTGTTGTACCCTTTGCCTTTACAGCGGCGATTATTATGTTCTCGGTAGCACCCACGCTGGGAAACGCAAGGGCAATGTTGGCACCGCGCAGACCCTTATCTGCAAAGCAGATAATATCTCCGTGATGCTCGCGGATAGTGACACCCATCCTGCGAAAAGCATCAAGGTGCAAATCAATGGGCCGTGCACCCAGCTCGCAACCTCCGGGGAAGGTCAGCCGAGCCTTTTTACACCTTGCAAGAATAGCACCCAAAAATATAATTGAGCTACGCATTTCTCTCATAAGAGAGTCGGGTATGTGGTCACAGGTTATACTCTTTGTGTCAACCACAAGACTTGTGCCACAGCGGGTAGCACTGCAACCAAGGAACCTGAGAATCTTTACGGCAGTATCCACATCACTCAGGTGTGGACAGTTATGAATTACACTCTCATCCTCTGCTACGACCGTTGCCGCCAGTATGGGCAGAGTGCTGTTCTTTGAGCCCTGAACAGTCACCTCACCTCTCAGGCGGTTACCTCCCTCTATTAAGAGCTTCGCCACACACAACACCCTTTCTGCAAGAAATTAAAGCTCACCGCTTCTTATTCTATGCAATAAAGGCTTGGTATGTGAATTGTAGTATTCTATGTTTTATTTCTCTGAGAGCACCTCTTTGATTACCCTGTAAATACGCTCATTGGCGTCGCAGATTGCCATTTTCTTGGCATTGCAACCATAAAGTGCAAGCAGGTTTGCATCAGAAAGAAGCCTGTCAATCTCTTGAGTGAGTCGCTCGGGTGTAAGGTCTTTTTCCTCAATTACCGATGCCGCCTTTTCATTAACCAGAGCCATTGCATTATGGAACTGGTGATTCTCTGCAACTGTGGGAGAAGGAATAAGCACAGAGGGTTTACCCATAATCTGTATCTCGCTGAGAGTAATTGCACCGCAACGGCAGACAACCACATCAGCCGCCGCCATACATACATCCATATTGTCTATATATTCACGGACATCAAGATTGGGGCATTTGCTGATATCTGCGCCTTTTTCCTTAACAAGGTCAGGGAGCCACTTGCCGTACTGACCGTATGCGTGGATATGCTGATATCTTTTATCCATACCGCTTCGAGCAATGAGCGGTGCCATATTCTCGTTGATTTTCCGTGCACCTAAGCTTCCGCCGAAGGAGAGCACCACGGGACGGCTGTCAAGACCCAGAGTCCTTCTTGCCTTCTCCTTATCTGCTGTGAGAATCACAGGGCGGACAGGGTTACCTGTGAGGACAAAGTTGCAGGAGGAATCAAGGTGATTCCGTGCCGCATCCAGTGCAAGCATAACACGCTTTGCACCCTTTGAGAGCATCTTTGTAGTAACACCAGGGAAAGCGTTCTGCTCGTGAATAACAGTTGGGATTCTGAGCTTCTGTGCCGCACGGATAACAGGTCCGCTTACATAGCCCCCTGTGCCGATGCATATATCGGGAGCAAAATCCCTGATTATCTTCTTTGCCGCATTTGATGCACTGACCGCCTTGAACACAGTTCCGATATTCTCAGCTATTGCCTTGGGGGTGAGGCTTCTCTTGAATCCTCTTATTGAAATGGAGCGTATATCAAAGCCAGAGGCAGGTACAAGCCTCTGCTCCATTCCCCCTTCGTTTCCTACAAAGAGAATCTGTGCATCAGGCTCATGAGCCTTTATGGATTGGGCAATAGCAATAGCAGGATTAATGTGTCCTGCGGTGCCGCCGCCTGCAAGTAAAACCTTCATATATATCTTCCTTAAAGTGAAATTGTTATACCTTTTCTATCCTTGAGGTACGAGACACAGACAGCACAATTCCCATCTGTGCCAACAGCATAATCAACGAGCTTCCGCCGTAACTGAAGAAGGGCAGTGAGATACCTGTGTTCGGCAACCAGTCGGTGATAACAAGGATATTCAGCACCACCTGCAAACCAATCTGTGCAGAAAGTCCGCAACCCAGAAGCTTACCGAAGGTATCGCCTGAACGCTGAGAAATGTAGATTCCACGCCATACAAGCACACCAAACAGACACAGGATAATAGCCGCCCAGATAAAGCCCAGCTCCTCACAGACTATTGCAAACACAAAGTCGTTCTGAGGCTCGGGCAGATACAGGTACTTCTGTCTGGAATTACCAAGGCCCAAACCTGTGAGACCGCCTGAGCCGATAGCGTACAGGGAGTTTCTGGTCTGCCATGTAGCATCCCACATCTCGTCGGTGGTATAGATAAGTGCCTGACCCCAGCCGTCCATACGCTCCATAGCATAGCCTAAGAGTCCTGTAGCCTTTGCTATTACAAACGCCGCCACTGCCAAGCCGATAATAGCCACAAAGTACACAGGCGACATACCTGCAAACCAAAGCATAAACAGCACAAGGCAGAACATAATTACAATACAGGAATAGTGAGGCTCAAAGAAAAGCAGAAGTGCCACACCCACAAACACAATCATACCGGGGATGAGGCTGTACTTCATATACTTCATTTTATCCTGATACTTAGTGCCCCAGTATGCAAAGAATACAATAACCGCAAACTTTGCAATCTCCGATGGCTGAAGGTCAGTAAAGCCTATGTCAATCCAACGGTGAATACCTGTCTCTGAGGGCACAAACAGAACAACAATCAGAAGCAGTACTGCAACACCGCAGATAAGCCATGTCAGTCGATAAAATGTGTGATAATTAAAGTACGATGCAATAGTCATGACAACAAGACCGATACAAGCAAACAGAAGCTGTCTGCCAAGATAATAGTAGCTGTTGCCCTTCTCTGCAAGTGCCACGGGGTAGCTTGCAGAGAACATCATAATTATACCTATGGTAAGAAGCAGAATCACAGTTATCAGAAAGGGCATATCAATACCCAGTCCCACTGCAAAAAGCTTGAATTTATTTTCTTTTTTCTTTTTGGAAGCTGAGGAAGTCCTCCTCTGAGGCACTGCTCCTGCCTGAGCACTGAAGTTGCGAAGGTAAGCTCTGTCAGGAGAAGTTGAGGTGGAAAGAAAACTCCTTTGTTTCATATTATCCCTCCATACCTTTTGATAACAAAATCGTTTTATCAGGCTACCACACCGAAGTATGTGAGGAGCACTGCACCTACACCTGCTATAGCAGTAACAAGTGAGAACACACAGACAATCTTCACCTCAGACCAGCCGCACATCTCAAAGTGATGGTGAATGGGGCTCATCTTGAAAAGTCGCTTGCCGTGAGTAAGTTTGAAATATGTAACCTGAAGCATTACAGAGAACATCTCTGCAAGATATACAATACCGATAAGAATCACAAGAATGGGAACATCAAGTGCAAAAAGTACAGAGCACACCATACCGCCTAAGAACAGAGAGCCTGTGTCTCCCATAAACACCTTTGCAGGATGGAAGTTCCACACAAGGAATCCAAGGCATCCGCCTGCAAGTGCGGCGCTCTCGATAACACCGCCGATGCTCCCCAGCATACTTGATATGAGGAGCATAAATATAGCCGCAAAGAAGGTGATTGAGCCGTCCAGACCGTCAATACCGTCTGTCAGGTTGGTAGCATTAACAACGCCTACAATCACAACAGAAGCTATTACATAGTAAAACCAGCCAAGCTCAACAGGACCGATAAAAGGAATAACAGTAGAGGTAAGTCCTGCGTCGCCGCCGATATAACGCAGTGCAAGGAGATAAAGAATTGCAACTGCAAACTGCATCACAAGCTTCTGAGGAGCTGTGAGACCCAGATTACGCTTTTTGACAACCTTGATGTAGTCATCAATAAATCCAATCAAGCCATAGCAAAGAGCCATAATAAGTCCGATGAAAATATTGAACTGCTGAATTGTGGGTACATTCTGACTCAGAAGTATCCGTGCAGTATAAACAGCAACTGTTGACAGCAGAATACCTGCAATGAACATAATACCGCCCATGGTGGGTGTACCCTGCTTTTTCTTGTGCCAATCGGGGCCAATCTCAAGAATTGTCTGACCGAATTTCAACTTGTGCAGATAAGGAATAAGCACCTTTCCCAGAAGTGCAGATACAGTAAAAGCAACTATTGCCGCACCCAAAGCCCATAAACAATTAATCATAGCCATTTCCGTCCTTTATTTCAGTATTTCGTTGATAGTTTCTACTATCCTTTCAGCAGACACACCGCTACTCAGAAGTATCGCGGCACATATCAAAGCCTGTTTGGGAGTATATCCGCTGGTGTGTGGAATAAAAATCCTGCTCATAAACACCTTGTGCAGAAGCTCAAAGCAATCGCTGTACTCTCTGTGTTGAAGGTTAAGTGCCATAACATCACTTCTGTTGTCAGAAAAGGAGTAGGTAACGCACCTGACTCGCTCAGGCACCTTATCTTTATCATTGTACTCAACCACCACACACTGAGCATCTTTATCAAAGGAGATATCCTCAGACAGTGGCTCTGTATACACCTGTGTGCTGAAAGACTCTGCACCAAGCACCTGAGCACAGCGCTCAACCAATGCAGAAATACACTCTTTGTTTTCCTTATCACCGTAAATTGTAAGTTTATCAGTAATCATATTTCCTCCTGTAATTGAGGCTTTCGTTTAATCGCTGAAGCCTCCTGCGGTGAAGTTCACCGTTACCAGTGTACCCGGTGACACCATAGTGCCTGCAGGGATGCTCTGGGATGTTGCTGTGCAAAGGTAGGAGTCCGTTGCACCTGTAATGCTGATGTTGATATCATAAAGTGAACACAGATAGTTCACATCATATACTGTATAGCCTGTCAAATCTGGCATTTCTATCTGAGTCTTTGCACTATCCTCGTCGGTATAAAGCACCACATTACCGCCCTGTGGAATCGGTGTTCCTGCACCGGGAACCTGTGCAAGTACGGTGTCCCCTGAGCCCTTGACAGAGGTTGTAAAGCCGTCTGCCGAGGCGGCAGTCTGTGCATCAGACACGCTTAGTCCTACATAGGTGCCTGCTATAGTATCAAGCTGAGCAAGCTCCTCCTCGGTGTACTGGGTTGCAACCTGCAGATAAGGCAGCACCTCTGACATTATCTGTGCAAACACAGGAGCCGCAACCTGACTTCCGTAGTAAGCATCCCCTGTGGGAGTATCAAAGAACACAAGGCAGACAACCTCTGCATTCTCTGCAGGAGCAAAGCCACAGAAAGAGGCAATGTAGTCGTCTACGCCGTCGCCGTTGGAGTCGTTCTTTTTCTCTGATGTACCTGTTTTACCTGCTACTCTGTAGCCTGCAACATAGCCGTTCTTACCTGAACCCGATACTGCGTTTTCCTCAAGGATATCTGCAATGAGGGCGGCAGTCTCTGATGATATAACCTGACGCTTCACCTCGGTTGAGGTTGTGGAGTAAACATTACCCTCATCGTCCAGAATCTGGGACACCACATGGGGCTGTACTATATATCCGCCGTTTGCAATAGAACACACGGCAGTTGCCATCTGAATGGGAGTAACCGCAAAGTTCTGTCCGAAGGATGCAGTTGCAAGGTTAACGGGAAGCATTGAGCCATCCTCTGAGAAGAAGATATCGTTTGCCTCACCGGGCAGGTCAATGCCTGTTCGCTCAGAAAAGCCGAATGCCTGATAATACTGCCAGAACAGCTCTGTGCCTATCTTCTCGCCCTGTTGCATAAATGCAGGGTTACAGGAATTCTTGATAGATTCACGGAAGGTCTGTGTACCATGACCCGAACGCAGGTGACAGTGCATAGTCTGACCTGTAACGGTATAGTAACCGGGGCAGTAGAAGGTAGAGCTTTCGTCAACCAAGTTTTCCTCAACGCCCATAGCGGCAGTGAACATCTTGAATACTGAGCCCGGATAGTAGGTATCGGACACCGCTTTGTTTCTCCACATTTTGGACAGTGCGGCACTCTCTGCCGCGGCACGCTCCTCCTCGGGTAGCTTTCTTATCTCCTCCAGAGCAGATTCAGGGAGTGTGTAGGGGTCGTTCAAATCAAACCCCCCTACAGATGCCATAGCCTTGACCGCACCTGTGTTTACATCCATAATGATGCACACGCCTCTGTTGTAAACTGCGTGCTCCTCTATCGCCTGCTCCATGTATTTTTCGGCAATTGACTGGATAGTTTCGTCAATGGTAAGCACCAGATTATGACCGTCCACAGCGTCTATATTCTGGCTGTACTGGAAGGGCATTGCTGTGCCCTGTGCATTGGTAGCAGTGATAAGTCTGCCGGGTGTACCTGTCAGCTCCTTATCGTACTGATACTCAATACCTGAGAGTCCCTGGTCGTCAGAGCCTGTAAAGCCTATGACAGAGGATGCCAAATCTCCGTAAGGATAGTACCGCTTGTAGTCATCCATCAGAAAAACCACATTAGGGTTAATATCCTTCTCCTTCATCTCATCCTGAAGCTCAAGTATCTTTTCTCTTGTATCAGACTCAATCTTACGCTTTATCTCTGAATAGTAAAGCTTTGCCTGAGATTTCTCGTAGATAGTCTCCTCATCTATACCTAAAATCTCAGAAAGTTCCTCTGCTACAAAGCGTCTCTCCTCATCATTCTCAAAGTATACAGGAGCAAGTACCACCCTCCACACAGAGGCAGAGGTAGCAAGTATCTTGCCGTTTGCGTCATAGATAGTTCCGCGTTTGGCTGAGATAGTAGTATCAGTCAACTGCTGGTCAACCGCCTTCTGCTGAAGCTCATCTGCCATAAATATCTGCAGGTAACCAAGTCTGCATATAGCGGCACCAAAACCCACAATCAGAATTATTGCAAGGAGTATATTTGACCTTAATTTGAAATTACGCTGTATATTCTCACTCAGTGCCCTGAGTTTATCCTTGATAGTCCGCTGTTTATTAGCCATAAAAGGAGTCTCCTTTCTCCGTAAAATACCCGATAAATGTCAGAATATGACAAAATTTAATATCCTTAGAATAGCAGAAAAAGAGTTAAGACTAAAATCTCAACTCTCAATCTCAACATAACATACTTATTAAGAAAAAAGGTATGTTATGACCACAGTGACTCAAAGAAGTCACCTATCTCTGTAAACACATTTGATTCTGTATCAGAATACACAACCGCCTTATCTCCCTGAGAAAGGCTGATGTACTCCTTCTGCTGGTTTGTAGCCTTAGTCATACCAAGCTGAGTACGGGCGTACTCCTCTACTGCCGCAGTGGACAGGGACGCCTCTACCTTGGCAGACATCTGGATGTACTCACTCTGTCTGTGCTCAAGCACAATCTGAGCTTCAGCAATCTGCTCGTTAAGCTCTGACACCTGTGCGTAGCCGTGGATAATCACACCCACAATAGCCACGATAACAAGCATCACCACTGCACCCACTGCAAGGGATGCGAAGTTGTGCTTTCTTCTCTGTGCCTTGTCAAAGTTATGCTCAGGCAGCTTCACAACCTTCGCCTTAGGCTGCTTTTTGGTCTGCTTTGCAGGAGCGGTCTTTCTTGCCGCTGTGCCCTGAGTTTCAAAGAGGCTCAGGTCGTAACCTCTGTCAGTTGTACCGTATGTACCGTAAGCCATAAATGATTTCCCTTTCTGAATAATCTCTTTCATATACCTTTATAGTGAGCACCCCTGCTCACCTTATAGCTGTCGATTACAGCTTTTCACACACCCGAAGCTTTGCGCTTCTGCTTCTTGGATTAACGCTTAGCTCCTGCGCCGATGCCACAACAGGCTTGCGGGTTATGAGCTTTGCCTGCGGCTTATTGCCGCATACACAAACAGGGAAGTCCGGAGGACAGGTACAGCCTGTACACCACTTCTGCATTCTCTGCTTTGTGATTCTGTCTTCTATAGAATGGAAGGTTATCACCGCAAGGCGTCCGCCCGGTCTAAGCATCTCAAAGGCTGAGTCAAGTCCACGCTCCAGCTCTCCGAATTCGTCATTGACGGCGATTCTGATTGCCTGGAAGGTCTGCCGTGCAGGGTGACCCTCTCTCCTTACTCTCTGGGGCACTGCACTCTTTATAATCTCTGCAAGCTCCAGTGTAGTCTCTATCTCTTTGTTGTTTTCTCTGTATCGAACGATTGCTCTTGCAATACTTGAGGCGAATTTATCCTCGCCGTAGGTGCCGATAATTCGTGCAAGCTCCGCATAAGGCAGAGTATTTACAAGGGTTGCGGCACTGTCTCCCTCCTGGCTCATACGCATATCAAGAGGTGCGTCCTCGTGGAAGGAAAAGCCACGCTCTGCAGTATCCAGCTGATGAGAAGAAACTCCGATATCAAGAAGCACTCCGTCTACCTTCTCAACCTCGTGAGCACTGAGCAGCTCCTTCATATCACCGAACCGACCCTTGACTATTACTGAGCAAGGCTCATCCTTGAATCTCTCTGTTACTGTCTTTATTGCATCAGGGTCTCTGTCAATGGAATAAAGCCTGCCGCTTTTAAGTCCTTTGAGAATCTCTGATGAGTGTCCTCCGCCGCCTGCTGTACCGTCAACATATATGCCGTCGGGTCTTATGTTAAGTCCCTCTATAGTTTCACGAAGCAGGACAGGTAAATGCTTAAACTCCATATCAGAATAACTTGAGAAGCTCCAGACCTGCCTTGTAGGAGGCCGCCATTCTCGCTTTCATAAATTCCTCGTAGGTTGGCTTGTCCCAGATTTCAACTCTGTTGTCAAGTCCTACTACCATTACTTCTTTATCAAGGTTTGCCAAATCGCGGATTGTCTTGGGAATCTGGATTCTGCCCTGAGCATTGGGAGTAACAAGTGTTGCAGGAGCAACATAGATGTGCATAAAGTCGTTTGCCATATCACCTGTCATAGCTCTTATCTGGTTACGGAGATTCTCAAAGTGAGAGATGCTCAGCACCTGTACACTGGGCTTATCGTTAAAACCAAGGGTGATGTAAAAGGACTCGCCTAATTCCGCGCGGTATTCGGGGCTGATAATGACACGGCCCTTTGCGTCAAGACTCTGACCATTGATGCCTGATAACATTATTTCCCACCTCCGCTTCAAAAATCCTTAGTTTTAACCACCAAATGCTACCAAAATAATACCATTTGACACTGTAATAACATTATAAACCATTGGTTTCAGGATTGCAAGAGAAAGATTACATTATTTTTACAAAAATGACAGATAATCTTAACCAAAATTAAAAACTCCTTTTGTAGCATATTACACAAAGAAAAGGCGTAACCGCCGAAAACCGCGATTACGCCTTGATTTTTAGAAACTTTGTTCGATTTTATTCTTACTAAAAAGAAAATTACAAAAGGTTACATTATCATAAGACACTCACAATAGAAATGATTTCTCTCTGCAAAAAACATACGCTATCCTTATCCCCTCCCATAACACCCCTACTGCTCTTGCTTTCATCAAAGTATGACTAAAACAAAAACGCAACTGCGTACTTCCGCAGTTGCGTTTAAGATAGCAAAGTTGATTACATAGCACCTTTGTCGCCGTTGCCGACCTTGTTTGCCATTTTGATGTTCTGGCGTGTCTTGCGAAGCTCTGTGAGCTGTGCTGTGAGTGCCTCGTCGGTCTTCTTCATAATATCCTCAACGAAGTCTGTAGCAGCTTTACGCATTTCGTAGAGCTTTGCCTTAGTATCGTTCTCAATCTCAGTTGCCTTTGCACGGGCACCGCGGACAATCTCATCCTGGTCGATGAGCTTCTCTCTGCGCTGCTCTGCCTCGCGAACGATAGCGTCTGCTTCTTTTCTTGCTTCAGAGATAATCTGACCTCTGTCAGCAACGATATTCTTAGCCTGACGAACCTCTGAGGGCAGAGAATCGCGAATCTCGTCCAGAATGTCCATAACCTGCTCGGTATCGATAAGGGACTTACCGCCTGTGAGAGGAACAGCCTTGGACTCCTCCATAATAGCCTGAAGCTCGTTGATAAGTTCTTCTACTCGTTTCATTGTATATCTCCCTTTCCAATCTGTGAATCCTTGTATATATCTATATTATTTCATATATTTTTCAGTCTGTCAACTATTTTATCGTGAATTGCCTCAGGAACAAAGTTACTGATATCTCCGCCGAAGGAGGCAATCTGCTTGACAACACTGGAGCTTAAGTACATATAATCCTGACTTGTATTCAGGTATACAGTCTCAACATCAGGGTACAGCTTCTTATTAATCATAGACATCTGGAACTCATACTCAAAGTCAGAAACCGCTCTCAGACCCTTGACTACAGCCACAGCGCCCTTCTCCTTGGCGTAATCCACCAGAAGTCCCTGAAAGCTGTCAATCTCTACATTATCGTACTGGGCAGTAACCTGACGCAGAAACTCCATTCTCTCCTCAACTGTGAAGCTGGGATTCTTATCCATATTGCACAACACTGCAACTATAACCTTATCAAAAAGTCCTGATGCGCGGGATATAATATCCAGATGACCCAGAGTAACAGGGTCAAAGCTACCGGGACAAATTGCAATTTTCATCTGTAGCACCTCCGAAAAGTTATTTTATAATCAGTGATATACTCGTTTCACTCGCACGATATATTATACTCCGTAAATGCGATATAGGCTCACTTTGTTCGCCTGCGATATGATATAAATTCTCGTGCCGACAGGCACATATCGCACCGCAGGTATATCGCACGCTTTGGCGTATATCGCAAATTCATTTATGAATTTATATCGCTGAGTTGTACCGATGTACAACTCACACCATAGGACATCTGTAGGTTGTTACCTTTATTTTACCATAGCGGTAGGTTCTGTCAAGAAGGAAATCCCCTGTACTCTCAGGCAACTCCTCCTCAGCGGCAGTTTCTACCACAATAACGCCGGATTTATTCATAACAGAGGGTAAGTCCTCCAACGCTCTCACGGCAAGACCTTTCTTATAAGGAGGGTCTACAAAGGCAACATCAAACTTCACGGGACAGCTTCTGAGGAACATAAGAGAATCAGCACATCTGACCTCAGCTTTATCCTCAAGCCCTGTGGCAGACAGATTCTTTCTGATGACAGACACTGCCTCTCTCCTCATATCAAGGAAGTATGC
>JAFUJH010000073.1 GCA_017473775.1 Ruminococcus sp. | reverse complement strand
GTACGAAATGAGGAATCTGTACGACAAGCCGAGCAATATGTTCAATGTTGGATGTATGGTTCCGGGTATGGATTACACTCCTCACACACTCGAAGAAATCCTTGCGATTTACGGGGAGGGCGACAAGCAATGACTTGGCTGATTGTGTATGTGGTTTTGGCTCTGTTAACATTCATTGTGCTGACCATCTCAGCAACAATCAGTGTCAAAGAAGAGAACTCAATTTTCAAGTTTCCTGTGTACCATGTGCAGATAGGTAAGCTGATTGTGATGTCTCTTTGCTTCCCGTTTGTGTGGATTGCAATCATCATCAGCGCCATTGTAAATCGCTGATTTTGAGCTGTTTGAAAAATCAAAGACCTGTAATCAGTTGTGAGACAACTAACCACAGGTCGCTTGATGAAATACTATAATGCAATACCTAAGACGCGAGGTGAACGACAATGATTTATTTAGATAACGCTGCGACAACGCAGATTCATCCAGAGGTTTTGGATGCGATGTTACCGTACCTTACAGGGGAATACGGAAACGCCGGTGCGATGTACGGACTTGGCAGACGAGCGGCTAATGCGGTAGCCGAAGCAAGACGACAGGTTGCAAGCCTGATTGGTTGCGAGCCGAGTCAAGTTATCTTCACCTCCGGCGGAAGCGAGGCAAACAACCTCGTGTTTTCTGGACTTCGTCCATACTTACTTGCAAACGGCAAGACCCACATCATTACCTCAGCAGTTGAGCACGACTCGGTTCTCAAGGCAGTCAAGAGTGTCTGTAATCCGTTGTGCTGCAACACTAAAAATGTTATAAAATCAGACTTTGGTGCTACATTTTTAGGGGTAAATCCCAATGGTGAGGTTTCGGTGGGTGATTTGCTCGACGCACTCACAGAACAGACGGGTCTCGTCTCTGTGATGTATGTCAACAACGAAACCGGCGCAGTTAATCCAGTCCACGAGATTGGTGAACTCTGCCGAAGCAAAAACATTCTTTTCCATACGGACTGCGTACAGGCTGTGGGCTTCCAAGATATAAATGTGAAAGATATAGGTTGTGATTTTCTATCCATTTCGTCCCACAAGGTCAACGCTCCGAAAGGAGTGGGCGCTCTGTATGTTAGAGATACATCCGTGCTGACCCCGATGATACACGGCGGTGCGGCGCAGGAGTTTGGCTTCAGAGGTGGCACAGAAAATGTAGCAGGCATTGTCGGATTCGGCAAGGCTTGTGAGATTTTAGCACGAGACCTCAAAGCCAATAGAGAGAAAGCCAACGACTTGCGGATTACATTTGAGAGAGCGCTCAAAGAAAATCTGAGCAGTCTTGGGCTGCAGCACATTCTACACATCAACTCCGAGTCCGAGCATAACAAGATTTTGAATGTTCGTTTCGACGATGTCGACGGACAAACACTGTTGCTGATGCTTGACGCTCACGAGATTTGTGTGTCAGCCGGTTCTGCTTGCAGAAGTCACGAAGCTGAACCAAGTCATGTGCTGCTGGCAATGGGTTTGTCAGAGGATGAAGCAAGAGACTCCGTCCGAACTTCCTTCTCGCATATGCAAGGAACAAGTGAAGTTTTACAAGCCGCCAAAATGATGGCGCAGTGTGTTGCGACGCTGAGAGGCGGTGTGTAATATGACTTACCCAAGAGGAGAGCAGGTGTGGACGAGCTACTACAACTCGTCACACGAACTGCTGTTCATCGTCACGAGTAAACCGACGCGGGATTTCTATTTTCTGTATGAGGTTGTTGACGGTGCTTTCAAGAAGCTCGGTAAAGCAAAGTCTCCGTTAGAACTTGAGGAAAAGTTCAAAGTTCACGATAGAATGCGAGCGTAACGCCTTGAAAACAGGCGTGATTTGTGGTATAATAATTCGATAGAAAGGTTTAGGTGGCTGTATGAACGAACACGAACTCGGTTTTGATACCGAATTTATGAGTAATGCAGAAGTCGAGGAAATGCTCGACAACCTCGTCACAACTATTGGCGACGAGGCGGCTGCGGATGATAGCCAGACGGCAATTATCAATCCGTACCGAATTCAGCAGGTGCTTTACACATACAAGGTGTTGAAGTATCTGACTAAAGGAACAAAGGCAAAGGTTACTTACGCTCTGCACGAACCCTACAAGAGTATGGGTGTTGTGAGTGTGGTAGGCTCTGACCTGCTGTTTAGAAATACCGAATGGTTTATGAAGGCTGTAGAGCTTGCATCCAACTTCGAGGTTTATCCCAAGACAGATGGCACTGTGCAGATGGATTTCACATTCCACGGTCTGACCAGAGCAATCGAGTAAGAGGAGGTATAATATGGCTTTTGTAAATTGTTTTGATGTGGTTTCTATGGTGGTCGAGGAGGCAACTTCTCAGTTCGCACCTCTGTGGAAACTCAATAAGGAGAGCAACAAGATTCTCGAACAGTATTGTTCGGTGATTGACTCTCTCGCAGAAGAATTCGGCGGCGAGTCTTTCGATGTAACAGTCGATGATATCGCAATGACCATCACAATCGTAATGGAGTGCGAAGATATGACGATTGAGTCTGCGACTCACAAGTTCTACAGTCTTGCACAGCGCTCCAAGGCACTTGGTTTCTCCGTTTCTGAAGACGGAAATCTGAATGTGAAGTTCGTATTCCCGAGTGTCTGGACAAAGGTTTAATACCGGAGGTTCAAATGAATAATAAGAGACGAGATTTGCTTAAGTTAGCAGTCCAACTGCTTGAAAGAGCGTCTGGCTATGTTTCACAGGCTTTGGATGCGGAGCAAGATTGTCTCGATAATATGCCTGAGAACCTACAGTCAAGCGAACGCTATGAGAAAATGGAAGCGGCAATCGATAGCCTTGAAGCGGCTATCGAGAGCATTGACAGTGCAAAAGAAAGCATCGAAGACGCTTCCGCATAAAGGTAGGATGTAATATGTTTGAGTTTTTTATTGCGTTGTTCGGCGGCTTATTCTATGGGAACAAGTATTCCAATGAAAAGGCTAAGCTGAAAGCATATGACGACAGGCAAAACGCCTGGATGTCTACACTTGAAAGTATCCAGTCACGATATGTGGCGAGTACCGAACTGGAACGATGGGCTAAAGACTTCATCTTGAAAGGCGACCACTTCGATGATATCTGCAACTGGTTTGCAGAGGATTTTCGATATGTGTTTGGAGTAAACTGGAAGGATAAGTTGAGAATTCCCCCAAAAGCTCCTGTACTCGACCCCAAAGTATACAAGAATGACGCATATTCATTCAGTGTACCGGCAAACCATATCACCTGGGTATACCATCTGCTCCTTGCAAAGAAAGGCAAGATTGACCACAACATTCCGTTTAGTGGCTATGGTGTCGGCGGTATCGATGACAAAAATATGACCATTAAGTTTGCAGAATGTATCGAGGGTCAGCTCCTTAATGCTGGAGTTCGTGGCATTAGACTGGCGCTTGAACTTGATATGATGTACGGCACACGCAGGAGAGCATCCAGCGAGGTGTGTGGCGGTAGCATCAAGATTGAGTCGTTGTGTCATCATCCAACGCATAGGTTGTGGGAAGACTACATCCAAAAGTAATTACTCAAATATATAATCAGGCAATTCAATTCGGCAATCAAGCAGCACCTTGCCGTAGCATCGTACAGATGCTTCGCTATCTGCACTAATATAAACATTAGTGTTTCTTAAGCGTGGGTTCGCGGAGACAAGAGTGAGGTTTCTATCCTCATCGATATAGTATTGCTTGCAGTACATAGCTCCGTCCACGCAAAAGATGCCAACATCTCCAATGGAGAGTTCGCAATCTTTCTTCACATAGACCGTATCACCATCCTGAATGTAAGGGTACATACTATTACCCTGTATACCGACCGCAAAGTCTGCGTCACTCGGAACATTCTCGTCAACCAAAATCATTTCAAAGTCGTCGCCATCAAGAGGCACTGAATAACCGGCAGCGGAAGGCGTGGTATATCGAGGGATATACCGGCTCGGCTTCTTCTGCAGAGTGATGACATTTGGTTTTGTGATTGGCTTGACTTGTTCCGATTCGACGCGGGCTTTTTCGATTATACATATTGTATCTACGGCTTTCCTGCCGTGCTTATCCAGTAAGCGATAGTTAGATATAAGTGTCAGCTCGCCCTTGGTCAAAAGCGTGTTATCTTTATCTTGCTCAACCGCCACACCGAGCAGATAATCAGTGCTCACCCTGAATATCTTGGCTAAAGAAATAATAGCAGACATAGACGGGCTTTTCGTTCCCGTCTCCCAATGCCTTATACTAACTGTGGACACATCAAGTTGCTCGCCAAGCTCCTTCTGTGTCAAGCCCTGCTTTAATCGTAAGGATTTAATCCTCTCGCAAAGTTCCATACAAATCCTCCCAATAAAATTTTCGTCTGAGTGGTTGACATCAAAGTTATTGTGTGGTATCATTAAACACAACAAAAGTTTCTGTCTGTATTTTAACACAAACAATAGTTGTTGTCAATATGATTCCGCTATTTGCCTGTGTAAAACTACAGAAAAACGCCTACCCCGTCCGAAAACAGAGTAGGCGCCGGAAAAGCACCGCAGAATAACCACAAACTACGATGCAAACCACTATGAGCTGTAATACTACAGCCCGAGAACAGACGGAATAACCACAAACCGACTGCTCCTCCCTGTAGTATACCACACAGTCAAGCCAAAAGTCAATGGAGGTACACTACAAAATGGAGAATTTATCTGTGCGAGAGTTTAAGAAAGTGTGCGATGCACTTTCGCCAAAACAGTTTATCTTTTCTTCCGAGAACCAATCTTGGGATAAGGTTGAACACACCGCCAAGGTGAAATTAACCTTCACAATTATGCTGATAGCGTTCAATCCAAATGCGATTTGCCTCAAAAATAAGGACGATTTTCTTCGTCTGGATAGAGTCAAAAGCATTAAAATGTCAAACGAAAAGTCTATATTGGGTGCAGTTTTCACCATAATTTGCGGGGATTTAAGCAACAATTCAAACGATGTTGCGTACACGATAATCGCCCGCTAAAAAATTTTTTCGTGTAAATTATAAAATTATCTTGACAAGTCGAAATTTGTGTGCTATACTTTAGCCGTAAGATAAACGAAAACGGCGAAAGGATGTGGCACCTTGAGTCTTCACAACGAAGAAAGACACCCTCAGATTGGTGATGTCTATTTAATGAATTTTGGCGGTCAGGGTAACGAGCAGAAGGGATGGAGACCTGGGTTAGTATTTCAGAATAACCTGGGCAATCAGCATAGCCCTAATATCATTGCGCTCCCTTTGACTACTTCCCTCAAGAAGGCTAATCAGCCTACTCATGTTGTAATTCCCGCAGATGGAACCGGTCTAATCAGAGACAGTATGGTTCTGTGCGAGAATCCTGAGCGTATGTCCAAAGATAGATTGGGCAATTACCTCACCACTATTCCCAAAGAATATATGGCTAAGATTGCAGTTGCAAATCTGCTTGCAACATCTGCGATTTCCTTTATTGAGCCAGACCTGTTACTTACAGTATGGCAAAAAGCACTTACGCTTAATGCGGCTATAGCTTGATACATAGAAGGAGGTTTAGCTATGTATAATGAAGAGTTGAAAACGAAATTTGTCAGAGGATACACCAATAGTATTAGCACGGCAGAGGTCTGCCAGACGATATTCAACGCCTTTGAACAGTACGAGGTCGAATGGGACGCGGATTTATGCACAAGAAGTGCGGAGGAGCTGCAGCCTGTGGTAGATAATCTTGTTGGTTTCAGAGCACGCAGTAAATGGATGAGGCTTATCATCCTCAAGGACTATGTTAAGTGGTGTATCGGTATGAAAGTCCCCGGTGCCTGCGATGGTATGCTCAAAATTGAAACTGTTGGTCTTGAAAAGGTCAAACATCAGACAGTTGCGAGCCCACTACATCTACAGAGATACCTTGACAGCATCTGCGAGCCAGAATCCGAGGAAACGACCGACAATATCTACCGATGCTTCTATTGGCTTGCCTATGGCGGTGTCGCAGAGGAAGATATTTTGAGCATTAAGTGCAGTGATGTTGACCTGAACAATATGGTGGTTCGATACAACGGCACAGAGGTTCCGATTTATCGTGAAGCGTTGCCTGCGTTCAAGAATTGTGTTAAGCTAACACAGTTTGTATACAAACACCCCAACTACGATAAGCTTGTTTACAAAGACCGAGCCGATGGAGACACCTTAGTTCGTGGCATCAGAAGCGCACCTTCCATCAAAGCAATGAGAGTGGAACTTTCCAGACGCTCCAAAGCAAAGATGGACGAGGGCAAAACAGACTTGAAATTAAGCTACTTCAGAGTGTGGATTTCTGGATTGTTTTACAGAATGTATGAAAGAGAGCGTGCCGGAATGCCGGTTGACTTCTCCGCCGCCGCTGCACAGTTTATGGAAGGCAAAACATACAAGCTGGACAGAGGTCGCAACACTCCAGAAGCTAAGAAACGACAACTCACCCGAGATTATCTCGAGGATTACGAGCGTTGGAAACTGGCGTTCGCAATCTAAAAGAGACTGCCTGCGAGAGCGGGCTTCTCTATACATACATCAAGCTAATTAAATAACTTACATTTATATATTGGGGTATAGCCAAGCGGTAAGGCACAGGACTTTGACTCCTGCATTTCGCTGGTTCAAATCCAGCTACCCCAGCCAGGGCACAGCCCTTTACTATAGATATTATAACGGAAAGGAGGTTCCAGATGGAAAAGAAGGAACGATTTATCTCTTTGTGTAAGACGGTAAACCGCGAAGGAATGGACGGGCTTTTGAAATGGCTTGAAGAAAATGATTTCTACGCTTGCCCCGCGAGTTCAAGGTATCACGGTGCGTATCCCGGCGGGTTGTTAGAGCACTCGCTGAATGTTTATGACGAGTTGAAGCGATTATTGAGTGTGTATTCGGAAGTTCAAGTTCCCGAAGAAAGCGTAGTCATCGCGGCTCTGTTCCACGACTTGTGCAAGGTAAACCTTTACACTACAGAGAAACGAAACCGAAAGAATTCCGCAGGACAATGGGAAAGCTACGATGCGTACACCATTCAGGAGAAGTTCTGCTTTGGCGGACACGGAAGTAAGTCGGTTTTCCTCGCACAGCACTTCATTTCCCTCACCCCGGAGGAAGCGGTAGCTATCAACTGCCATATGTCCTCTTGGGATGGCAACACGAATGTCGGCAAGGCATTCGAGCAGTTCCCATTTGCTTGGCTTCTCCATGTAGCGGATGAGTCAGCGACCTATATTATCGAAAAGGAGAGTTAATGTTCTATGGCAAAGAAGGTAGATGTGCTTGCTAAGAAGCAGGCAGAATTGAATACATATGTTGGTCAGGCAAACGCCGCCATCTCCCTGGTGACAAGTACCGTTGCCAGCTTGGGTGCTATCAACGAGAACATCGATGCGAAGATTCGTGAAATCGATGAGTACCAGGCAGGACTGGCTGCAACCAAGAGCGGTTTGACAGACGCAAAGACCAAGAACGAGCGTATCATCAAGAATTTCAACGCTCTGTTGGATGTTGAGTAACGAGGTGAAATGAATGGCAGATACAAAGTTAAATCTTGTCCAGAAGCTCGCTAAGATTCGTGCGATTTCTGATGTTGTTTCCAAGGAGAAGCGCGGTTACAACTACAGCTACGCCGATATCACAACGATTCTGGCTAACATTACCGCCGGTATGAAGAAGTACGGGGTATCCCTTATCCCCTCTATCGTACCCGGCACATCCGAAGTCGTCCAGAATGTGGTCGTGAATACCAAGTTCGACAAGACCGGCAAGGCTTATGACAACACAGTCACAGAGATGCTGGTTAAAGCAGATATGGTATTCAAGTGGGTCAACGATGAAGACCCCAACGATACCATTGAGGTGCCTTGGTTCGTAACCGGTTCTCAGACCGACCCCTCCCAGGCTCTTGGCTCTGGACTGACATACTGCACCAGATATTTCCTCTGCAATTACTTCCAGATTGCACAGTCCGATTCTGATGTAGATACATATCGTAGCAAGCAGAAGGCTGCTGAGGCTTCTGAGGAGAAGACAATCGCTGAAGGTCTTATCGAACAGTTCGATGTTATCCTGAAGCAGTTCCTTGCTGACAATCCTACCAAGACCGACGAGGTTAAGAAGTTCATCAGCAAGTTTGCGAAGAATGCAAACTACCTCGCCATCAAGGAGCCCGCTCTTGCATCCAAGTTACTGGAAGATTTCCAGAACACATATCTGACTAAGAAGGGAGCGTAATACATATGGGTTTTCGCACAGGAAGTTATGCAAAGGTCTGGGCTGTAGAGCCTAAGTCCGATACCAACACGACGGTTCGCATTTCCATCAGCCGTAAGAACAAGCAGACCGGCGAGTACGAACAGGATTTCTCTGGCTTCGTAGGTTTCGTGGGTACTGCAGCGGCTAAGAAGGCTGCTTGCCTCAAGGAAGGCGACCGTATCAAGCTCGGTGATGTAGATGTTACTACAAGCTACAACGGCGAGAAGAAGATTACCTACACCAACTTCAAGTGTTTCTCTTTTGAGGTCGAAGGCGATGCCCCTGCGGCAGCGGCGACTAACGACCCCCAGCCCGCAGTTGACAGCGGCGAGGTCGACGATTCCAGACTGCCGTTCTAAGGAGTGGTAGCCTATGGGAGAGATAAGTTATCGTCCTCTCATAGAGGATATGACCTGGAGTTTCAGTCGTATTGAGTGCTTTAACGACTGTCCGTATCGATGGTTTCTCAAGTACATCAAGAGATACAAGGAAACGCCGCAGTTCTACAGCTCCTATGGCTCGTTTATGCACAAGCTGATTGAACAGTTCTACAAGGGTGAGCTCACCAAGGAAGAGATGCAAACCAAATTCCTCTTTGATTTTTCAAAAGAGGTGCAAGGCATCCGCCCCCAAGAAAGCACTGTTCAGAAATATATCAAAGCCGGTCTTGACTACCTCAAGCATTTTGAACCCTTTCCTTTTGAAATGGTTGCCGTTGAAGAAAAGGTAGAGTTCGAGATTGATGGTACACCCTTTGTGGGTTTTATCGACTACCACGGAATCAAGGACGGCGAACACTATATCGTAGACAACAAATCCAGAGACCTCAAACCGAGGAGTAATCGCAAGACGCCGACAGTCAAAGATAAAGAACTGGACGAGATGTTGCGTCAGTTATACATATATTCAGCGGCAATCAAACAAAAATACGGAAAATTTCCAAAAGCACTATGTTTTAACTGTTTCAAAACAGGGACATTCATCGAAGAACCATTCAACGAGGATGCGTACAACGAAGCAATCGAATGGGCAAAGAAAAATATCGAAGATATTAAAAACGCAGATGACTTCTATCCGAACAGAGAGTTTTTCAGTTGTTACTACATTTGTGGCGTAAGTGATGAGTGTTGCTATTGGCAAGCGAGGTGATGAAATATGATGCGAGGAGAGGATATCAACAGTATCGAGAGTGAGTCTGGCATTATTGCTTCATTGATTCATAATCCAGAGCTTTCGTTCTACTCTGAATATCTTTTACCCAATCATTTCACCAACAAGGAAAACCGATGCGTATATACAGCGATTTGCGACCTTGCACGCAAAGGTATTATGACGATTGACCCCTATAATATCATCGAGTGTTTGAATTCTTCAGAAGCAACTCGCAAATATGCGGACGAACTTTCCATCGATAAGTTGCAAGAGCTCGTGGAAATGAGCGATGTGCTTGCCAGAAGCACCGTTGAGGAATATAAGATGCTGGTTTCCAATGTTATGGATGCTGCATTCAGACGAGACACTTTCCAGAGGTTAAAAGAGTGCCAAGCACTGTGTTATGACCGCTCGGAAGAGAATGTTGAGCAGAAAATCTATAACATAATCGATGATGTTATGACGGAATTCTCTACTGCCAACGAGGTTCCGCCCTACAAGGATGTCGTCGACGATTGTTGGGAAGAAATTAAATCAAGGCAAGGCAATGGTTTTGCGGGCATCCCGTTCAAGTTCGGTGCTTTGAACGAGTATGCGACTATCGAACCTGGCGAACTCTTTATTTTCGCCGCCGAAGCCAAGCAAGGTAAGTCAATGATGTTGCTCAACTGCGCAATCGACTTACTTAAACGAGACTTAGCAGTCTTGTACCTTGACAGTGAGCTGAACACAAGGCTTTTCACAGCCAGAGTTCTTGCACATCTGTCTGGCATCGAGTACAAGCGTCTTACCGCCGGTAACTACACCGAGGAAGAAGCGAAAAAGATTGATGAAGCTCGTGCGTGGATGAAGACAAGGAAATTCACCCACATATACATACCGATGTTCGACCAGCAGAGCATCTACACAGCAGTTAAGAAAGTAAAACACACACAAGGACTTGATGTTCTTATCGTGGACTACTTCAAAGGCTCCGGTGACGGAGATGCGTTCGACTCATACCAAGAACTTGGCAGGTTTGTGGATATGGTGAAGAACCAAATATGTGGTGAGATGGGAATTTGCGGAATCGGCGCAGCCCAAGCCACTATCAATGGTCGAGTTGCTGACTCGGCAAAGATTGGACGAAATGCAAGTACCATTGCACTCATCCAAGACAAGACTCCCGAGGAGGTCGAAGCTGACGGAGCGGAATGTGGCAATAAAAAGCTTCGTGTCATCCTCAACCGTAATGGTATGCAGATGGCACAGGGCGAATACATCGATTTATTCTTCGATGGCAACCGCATTATGTACTCTGAGGCTAAACAACACATTCCTCAAACACCTTATTAACTTGTCAAGATAATTAGATAACTTGCGAAAGGAGATGACGGCGTGGAACTCGAAGAACTGATACAGTCCATAGATATTGTGGAGTTTCTCTCACAGTTTGTTGAACTTGAAGAGAAGGGCGACGAATGGTGGGGTCTAAGTTGCTTCAAAGAGGAGAAAACGCCGTCATTCTCCGTTCGTAAAGACCCTCCTGTGTTCTATGACTACAGTTCCGGCATTGGTGGCAATGTCTACACCTTCATTCGGCACTATTACAAGTGCCAAAAGAACGAAGCAATCGAAATTTTGAAGAAATATGCAGGTTTCGATGGCGAATTACTGGCTCCAAGACAAAAAATGGCAGCGACAATGACCTGCAAGCGGTTCAAACAACCGAAAGCGAGCCGTAAAGAGTCTGCTTCGACGATATTACCCAATGATTATATGGAGCGATACGAAAAACGCGATGATAAGCTCGCAGTTTGGGAACAAGAGGGCATTTCGAGGTCTTCTCTTGACAAATTTCAGGTATATTACGACAGTTTTTCCGACAGATTGGTGTACCCGATACGAAATATCGAAGGAAAAATCGTCAACATAGGTGGCAGAACGCTTGACCCTCTCTGGAAAGAGAAAAAACAGCGAAAATACACCTATTTTCACTCTTGGGGAACGATGGATACCATCTACGGACTCGTAGAAAATATGGAACACATCTTAAAATCCCGTGAAGTCATCTTATTTGAGGGTTGTAAGAGCGTTTTGCTCGCTGATACCTGGGGAATTCACAATGCTGGTGCGATTTTGACTTCCCATCTTAATCCAAATCAGATGAAAATACTCGCTCGTCTTGGTTGTAGAGTGGTTTTTGCCCTCGATAAGGATGTTCGTATCCGTGAAGACCATAACATCGGCAAGCTGAAGCAGTATGTAAATGTCGAATACCTCTGGGATAGAGAGGATTTGCTCGACGAAAAAGATGCACCAGTAGATAAAGGATTGGAGGTTTTCAAGAAGCTGTATGACCAGAGATTGCGATATAGGTAACGCCACTGCTATCTTTAGCACAATGTCGTTTTACGATGCCGTTGAGGCACTTGAGGAATATGGCATTAAGGTACAAGATGCCGAGGGTAATTTCAGATTCTTGTCTGACATTCTGGACGAAGTGTCCAAGGTTTGGAAGCGAGTTCTTAGACCGTCTGCAAGTAACAAACTGAGCGAAGCCGCACAGTGTTTAATCAGTTCGTTTAAGAACGCCAGCATCCCCGAGCAGGACGATACAGCCCTTGACGACTTCCTAAAACAATTTGAAAGGAGCGACGAAAATGCCGACGAGACGCAATGATGCGTTGGATGCGCACCTTAACGCATACTTTCAAATCGCTTCTACCGGTGTCAACCGAAACGGTACTATGTTAACTGAGGCGGCTCTTGCACAACTGCGAGATATGCTTTACACCGTACAACCTATCATAGTCCCCGCCAGTATGTTCGACTTTCCGTCCGTCTCGTTTGAGATTGCGACAGAAGAACTGCCCGAAGAAGCGGGCGTCGAAAGCAACGAGGAGTTGGATAACTTCCTCAAAGAATTTGCACTAAAGGAGGTGTGTTAGAAATCAGTAGCTACATTATGTATCACTGTCATACAGAGTACAGTTTGCTTGACAGTTGCACGAAGTATCAAGACTATGTGGATTTGGCGGTCAGAGACGGCTCCAAGGCACTGTCTATCTCCGAGCACGGCAAACCTCTGAACTGGACAGAAAAATGGAATGCTTGTAAGCAAGCGGGCATCAGATATATCCACTCTGTAGAGGTTTACCTCACAGAAACCCTGGATGAAAAAGTCCGTGATAATTACCATACCGTTTTAATGGCACGAAATATGGACGGCGTTCGAGAACTGAATGCTCTCATCAGTAAGTCGTGCGACAAAGACCACTTTTACTATACGAACAGAATTACCTTTGACGAGTTTCTTGCGATTTCTAATAACATCATTTCGACCAGTGCTTGTTTGGCGTCTCCGTTAAACAAATTAGCGGATACTCACCCCCGATATATGGAACTCGCAAGAAAGTACGACTTTTTCGAGGTGCAAGCACATAACCACCCCGAACAGATTGAGTTCAACAAAAGGCTCCTGGCTCTCGCAAAGCAGTTAGGTAAGCCGCTGATTGCAGGCACCGACACACACAGCTCCAGCACTTACAAGGCAGAATGTCGAGCGATTCTGTTGTCTGCAAAACACAAGTCATACGGCGACGAAGACGCCTTTGACCTCACATATAAAACCTACGACGAACTCGTCGAGATGTTCCGAGTGCAAGGAGCACTCCCCGAGGATGTCTATCTGGAAGCAATCAACAACACAAATCAACTGTACGATATGACAGAGGATATTGAGTTGGATACTTCCATCAAGTACCCCATTCTGTATGGTTCTCGTGAAGCCGACTCCGAGAAGTTCACAGAGACCATTGAGAGAAAGTTTGCTGAGAAGCTTGCAAGCGGTATCATCCCACCGGAGCAAGAAGCGGCTTTCCGAACGGCGATTGACGAAGAAATGCGTGTATTCCGAAAGCTGAAAATGGACGGCTTTATGTTGTCTATGTCCGAGCTTATTTGTTGGTGCAAAGAGCAAGGTATGGCAATCGGTACAGCGAGAGGTTCCGTTGGTGGCTCCAGAGTTGCCTATGTCGCAGACATTATTGACCTTAACCCCGAGACTTGGCACACAGTGTTCTCTCGTTTCTGTAACGAAGACCGTGTAGAAATCGGTGATATTGATATTGACTGCGTTGAATCTGACCGCCCCGCCATCTTCCAACATATTACAGGTCGTTTCGGTGCCGATAAAACGGCGCGAGTTGCTTCGTTCGGCACGATGCAGTCCAAGGGCGTTATCGATGATGTCGGTAGAGCACTTGCCATTCGTTGGACAAAGGAACACCCTGACGCAGGAGTTATCAAGGGTCACCACCCGTTAGACGGCGGTCAGGGATACTACAAGGATGACTCCGATTCTAATCCGTGGTCACTCCCAAATATCGCTCGTATCAAGAACGAGTTTGACTCTGAACCCGAAAAGACAAAGAAGAAGTACCCCGAGATTTTCTACTACTACGATGGCTTGATTGATACAAAGATTTCACAGTCGGTACACCCGGCAGGAATGGTTATCAGCCCCATCACTCTGGTCGATAACTTCGGCGTGTTCGACAAGGACAATGAGAACTGTTTGATGTTGGATATGGAGAACATCCACGACTTCACAGGTCTTGCGAAGTACGACTTCCTTATCTTAAAGACGGTGCAGGTTATTCGAGATGCGTGTAGATACTTGGAGCAGCCCTATCCCAAAACACACGAGGTCAACTGGTTTGACGAAGAAGTGTGGGCGGATATGATTCGCAACCCCTCGGGTATCTTCCAGTTTGAAAGTGCGTTCGCATTTGAGAGTCTCAAGAAGTTTACCCCTCACAGTATTTTCGATATGTCCATCGTCACTGCGTGTATTAGACCGTCTGGTTCTTCTTACCGAGATGTGCTGCTTGCACGACAGGTTCACAAGAACCCATCCGAGCTTATCGATGAACTACTGAAAGATAACCTCGGCTACTTAATCTACCAAGAGGACACAATTAAGTTCCTGCAACAGATTTGTGGTTTGTCTGGTAGTGAGTCCGATAATATCCGCCGAGCAATCGGTCGTAAGCAGAAAGACAGACTGGATAAAGCAATGCCCGATATTTTAGAGGGCTACTGCAACAAGTCTCCCAAGCCGAGAGAGGTTGCCGAGCAGGAAGCCAAAGAGTTCCTCCAGGTCATTGAGGACAGTGCTTCGTACCAGTTCGGTTACAACCACAGTATTGCATACTGCTTGCTTGGCTACTTGTGTGCCTACTACCGCTACTATCACCCCGTTGAATTCATCACATCGTTCCTTAACAATGCTGCTAACGAGGATGACATTAGAAACGGTACGGCATACGCCAACAGAGTTGGCATTAAGATTACGATGCCCAAGTGGGGCTTATCCAGGAGCGAATACTTCTTCGATAAGGAACGAGGCATTGTCGCCAAGGGTCTCACATCCATCAAGTTTATGAGCGCTGGCATCGCAGAGGAATTGTATCAGTTGGCAAAGAGCAAGACCTACACTCGCTTTGTTGATGTGTTGTTCGACATTGACCAAAAGACAACACTGAATACCCGTCAGCTCGACATCCTCATCAAGCTCGACTTCTTCTCCGATTTCGGAAATCAACGAGAGCTTTTAAGAATTACAGATATGTTCTATACCACCTTTAAGAAAGGGCAAGCAAAGAAGATTGCCAAGGATAAAGTGGATGGAACACCTCTTGAAGATATAGTAACGAAGTACGCCGTTGGTGTCACCAAGTCCGGCGGTGTTGCGAAGAGTTACACACTGCTCGATGTTGCATCGATTCTCCGTGAGTCAGAAGATGCGGTTAAGGCAATACATATGGACGATTTGAGCGACTTGCTCAAGGTTCGTAACTTCGTTGATGTAATGGGTTATGTCGGCTATGTGTCCGGCAAGGACGAAGACAGACGAAAACTCTATGTATTAGAGGTTTACCCGTTAGTCAGAAAGAAAGACAATAAACAATTTGGATATTCGGTAGTAACCAAGTCTATCGGTAGCGGCAAGGAAAGCCGATTCACAGTCGTGAACAAGGTGTACGAGGAAGACCCGATTAAAAAGGGCGACATCATTTTCTGTAAAGCATACGAGAAGCAAGGTCAGTATTTCAGACTAACCGCGTATTCCAAGGTGTATTAAGACAGGGGTGATTATCACAAATGGAAGTGCTGAATAACAATTCGTTCTGCGAAGCATTGGTTCGTTGCAACGACAACAAGAACTACAAGGCAGTCATCGCATTTGCCAGACGAGCAGACGCAAAAGACTTTGCAGAAGAGTTAGCCGAAATGCACAAGGCGACTTCAATACCCGGAGTCGACAAGGTGTTTACTTCTGGACTTGGCACATCCAGAATCAACTTCAAAAACGGTAGCCGAATCGAGCTGATTACCCTAACGGAAAATGCTCGTGGCATTAAGTGTAACGAAGTCATTTATGAGAGCGAAATCAACATCGAAGACCAGCGTGTTCGCGGTCTGCTCCAGTGTATGTTGGTTCCTTATAGATGCGGTGCATACGAAAGTATGGATGGTCGTCCTACCACCGATGCGGCAAGGATGATTGACGGGCTGAGAAAGTACGAAAGGTACAAAGAAGCAGCTCAACGCAGCGAAGAACTCGATGAGTTCTTAGGTTCGTTCTCTATCACCGAATAAAGTGTTGCGGCACAACGACTTTTTCGTGCATAAAACACGACTTTGATATACAAAAAGGAGATGGTTACTATGGCTAAGGAGATTACCTGTAACAGATGCGGAAAGAAATTCGACATCTGGGATACGCAGGAGAATTTCTCAATCAATACCCGATTAGGGTACGGCACAAAGTACGATGGCGACGACCTCGAACTTGATTTGTGCTGTAGCTGTATGGAGAAACTCATCGATGAATGCGTTATCTCTCCAATCAAAGAAAATACATAATACATAACTAAATAACGGAAGGAGATGGTTCTTATTAAGTTAAGTGCTCACCATAAAATTGCAGGAATAGGAACGGCGATACTGTTAGTGGTACTATGTTTAGTATTTGCCACAGGAGCGGTATCAAACAATGCGGACTCCGCAAAGAATGAACCTGCCAGTAAGGCTGAAACATCGGTTACTCAATCTTATGAGCCAGAGACACGAGACGAATGTATTAAAATGACTGAAAGCACAATTCCTACCAGCACTACCGCTTCTGAAACCGAAGAAGCGACAGATGTGACAGAGGTTGTTGTGGAGACTACAGTGGTCGAAGAAACAACCGAAGTAGCTGACGATGAACCGGTCGAAGAAGATTTATACATTCAGCATTATACCGAGCAGGACGCAATCGATATTGCAAAGGTGCTATACCACGAGTGTCGTGGTGTGCCGAGCAAAACCGAACAGGCTTGCGTGGCGTGGACTATCCTAAACCGAGTAGATTGTTATGACTCCACAGTCTATTCCGTCGTAAGGTCTCCAAATCAGTTCGCTTTCTATGAAAGCGCTCCCGTGTGGGACGAACTGCTTGACCTTGCACATGATGTACTGGACAGATGGAGCCGTGAAAAGAACGGAGAAACGAATGTCGGAAGAGTTCTTCCAAAAGAGTACATCTACTTTGAGGGTCGCAACGGTCATAACTACTTTAGGGATAACTACAGCGGCTCGTATAATATCTGGGACTACTCCCTTGAGAGTCCCTACGAAAGTTAAAATGTAAATTTTAGAATTATCTTGACATTGGGTGCAAGGTGTGCTACAATGTTATAAACAGACGCTCCCCTGTACTCTATCAAGATAATTAAATAACCTGCAAGAAAGGATTATATATGAGTGAAATCAGAGTAGAAGGTTGCGGTTGCGTTGCCAACGCAATGGTCTATGGTCTCTATGAAAGCATCCGTCGAGCCAAGTTTCCTATGGCTACAGACACGGATATTCTGAACTTCGATATGACCAAGGGTATTAAGGCTCTGGCGCAGAGCGGGCGTGGCGAAGGTCACGACCAGTGGCTCACAGGTGTGATTGTCCAGTTCGATTTGACATTCACAAACAAAGCCTGGGTGGAGGCGGAAAGGTACCACTTCCTGGACTTTGTAAGCTCCCAGAGCACAATGCACAGAATTACGAAGTTCGACCTCGATAATGCCTTCAATGAGCATACCGATAAGCGAATTATCGAAATCGTCAAAGAGAAAGCCAAAGAGTATAACGAACTTTGCGATGCCTTTAACGGCGGTCTTGTTCCCCAAAGCCAAGAGTTCCTGGCAGACCTCGAGGAACGACGCAAAGCAAAGTACCTCGAAGTGCTTTACAGCAATCCTGCAGGGTTTAGGCTGACCGCAGGTATGACCACCAACTACAGACAGCTTAAAACAATTTACGGTCAGCGCAAGAACCACCGACTCCCCGAGTGGCGTGAGTTCTGCAAATGGATTGAAACACTTCCTATGAGTGAGTTAATTACCGGCAAGGATAAGGAGTGATTCAATACGCAGAGCAGGATAAATAACCCATATAGGATGAAGCAACTGATTGACTTCAAAGGTCTTGAGGTTGACGGTTATATTTATCCTACTGATATTGACGGTCTTATCGAGTATAAGGACTCAGAATACATACTGTTTGAAGTCAAGTATGGCAGTGCAGAAGTTCCTCTTGGACAGAAACTCGCCATCCAACGAATGATTGATGACTTCACCAAGGTTGGCAAGCAAGCCGTAGCGTTTGTTTGTGAACATACGGTGCGAGACGCTGATAAACCCGTGGTGGCTGCGTGGTGTAAAGTCCGCGAAATCTACTACGGCAAGGAAAAACAGTGGAGAGCGCCCGACAATGAAATCACCGTCCGTGAGGCGGTAGACAGTTTCCAGAGATATTCCAAACTGGTAACTCAGACTAAGCAAAGAGAGGAGATGAGAGAAGAATGAAAGTGATTTTGGTTTCTGGCAAGGCACAGAACGGTAAAGACACCGTCGCCTCTATGCTTCGTGAAAAGCTGACATCTGATAACCACAGAGTATTGCTTACTCACTACGCAGACTTGCTGAAATACATATGCCGTAACTACTTCGGTTGGGATGGCAACAAGGATGAGAAAGGCAGACAGATGCTCCAGTATGTTGGAACCGATGTCATCCGCAAGCAGAACCCCACTCTTTGGGTTGACTTTGTTGCGATGATGCTCAAATACTTCCACGAAAACTGGGACTATGTTATCATCCCCGACTGTCGCTTCCCGAATGAGGTAACGACAATGGTCGAGAACGGGTTTGATACAGTTCACCTGAGAGTTGTTCGCCCGAACTTTGAAAGCCCTCTGACAGAGGAACAGCAGAAGCATCCTTCTGAGACCGCGCTTGACGACACCGTTCCCGATTTCTACATCGAGAACACCGGCACGCTTGAAGAATTAGAAGCAACTACATCAAATTGGATTAAGGAGAATCTTTATGGGAACTAATCGCAAAGGTTATTACGACTATGAGGTCGAGATTGAAAAGGCACTGCTCGAAGCAGGTATGGTTGAAGAAATCTTCTACCTCAATGATTTGAAACAGCGCAAGCTGTTCCTGAATGTGGATGTTGAACAGCTTTCCGTGGCTGACATCGTGAAGCACATTATGCAGTACAACAAGGAAGATAAGGGTATCGACCCCAAGGACAGACAGCCCATTCTTCTGTATGTCACCTCTAACGGCGGCGAAGTCGATTCTGGTTTCGAGCTTATCGATATTATCCAGAACAGCAAGACCCCTGTGTATACCATTAACCTCGGTTACCAGTACAGTATGGGCTTTTTGATTGGTCTCGCCGGTCATAAGCGTTTCGCAACACAGAATGCGAAGTTCCTGATGCACGACGGTTCCAACTTCGTGTATAACTCTGGAGCCAAAGCTCAAGACCAAATGGAATTCCAGAGAAAGGTGGAAGAGCGTGTAAAGCAGTACATCCTTTCCAGAAGCAAACTGACAAGCGAAGAATACGACAGCAAGCTTCGTGTTGAATGGTATCTGTTCGCCAGCGAAGCAAAGGACAAAGGGTTCGTGGATTACATCATCGGCGAAGACTGCGACATTGATGAGGTAATTTAAGGAGGGTCTATATGGCGGCAAAGAAAAGACCCGTTATGGAATACTACGGCGATATGCCTAAGTCATTCAATGACAGACCTTTCTACGGACTTCAGTTAGATAATGAGCAATTAAATTTTGCGAATACAATTTTGAACCCCGACATCGATATTGTCTTTGTTAATGCAAGAGCAGGCACCGGTAAGACAACAATCGCAACGGGCGTTGCAAACATCCTCGTACAGCACGGAGCTTTTAAGAGTATCGTCTACATTATGTCTCCGTATGGCGAGAGGAAGCAAGGATGGTTGCCTGGCACCATCACAGAGAAAAGTTCAGTTTACTTTGAAGCTTTCTATCAAGCACTGATTAACTGCGATATCAACCCGCATACAGCGATTAACGATGAAAGTATGGTTAATCAGAAGAACGGCACAGGATACATTACCTGCATCACCGACACATTCTTGAGAGGTTCTAACTTGGATGATGTCGTAATCATCATTGACGAGGCGCAGAACTACACAGTCCAGCAGTTGAAGAAAACGCTGACTCGTGTAGGTAAGAAAGCCAAGGTTATTGTGATTGGACATGAACTCCAATGCGATTTAGACAATCCTGCGACAAGCGGTTTTGTCAAATACATAGAACACTTCAAGGATAAGGAAAGAGCTGCTGTATGCACTCTCACCACCAACCATCGAAGCTGGATTAGCCAGTGTGCAGATGAAGTAAAGGAGTGAGAGATATAGACTACAAAGCAGAAATATTCGTTGATAACTTTGCGGGCGGTGGTGGTGCTTCAACGGGCATCGAGATTGCAATCGGCAGAAATGTTGATATCGCAATTAACCACGACCCCGATGCAATAGCAATGCACAAGGCAAACCATCCGAACAGCAAACACTATTGCGAAGATGTGTGGGAAGTTGACCCACAAGAAGCCTGCGATGGCAGACCGGTTGCACTGGCTTGGTTTTCTCCTGACTGTAAGCACTTCTCAAGAGCTAAGGGTGGCAAGCCTGTTGATAACAATATCAGAGGTCTTGCTTGGGTTTCAATCCGTTGGGCATTACTTGTAAGACCTCGTGTGATTATGCTCGAGAATGTACCCGAGATTCAAACTTGGTGTCCTCTTGGTGCAGATAATCGCCCGATTAAGGAACGCTCAGGTGAAACATTCAAGGGCTTTATCAAAATCCTCTCTACGGGTTTACCAAAAGACCACCCCGCCTTTATCGAATGTTGCAATGCACTTCGCATTGACATCGATAGTCCTTATGCAGACGAACTGTCCCGAGGTTTAGGTTACAAGGTCGAATATAAGGAGCTGATGTCCTGTGACTACGGTGCTCCTACCACAAGAACCCGTTTCTATATGGTTGCCCGTTGCGACGGTAAACCGATTGTGTGGGCGAAACCCACTCACGCACCCAAGAACAGCGAGGCAGTTAAGTCTGGAAAGCTGAAACCCTACCATACTGCAGCAGAATGTATTGACTGGAGTATTCCGGCACAAAGCATTTTCGAGCGTGATAAGCCCTTGGCTGAGAATACGCTCCGCAGAATTGCGAAAGGCATTAAGAAGTTTGTTATCGATAATCCAGAGCCTTTCATCATCAACTATAAATTCGATAATCCTCCCGAGGATATCAATAAACCGCTATCGACCATTACATCGGTAAATAACCACTATGTCGTTGCTCCTACACTTATCCAGTACCACGGAGAGCAGAGCGATAGCGAGGTCAGAGGACAGGAACTTACCGAACCTTTAATGACCGTAGATACAAGCCCTCGATATGCCTTATCTGTTGCTCACATTATGAAGAACTACGCAGGCAATTATCAAGGCTCTGGCAGTGCCGCAGACGCACCGCTTGACACAGTAACCGCCAAAGACCACAACAGTCTTGTAACGGCGCACATTTTAACACTACGCAACAATATGGATGGACAGTCAATGGACGAACCGCTAACAACCATTTCTTGCAGTGGAGCGCACCACGCAGAGGTACAGGCATTCCTTGTGAAGTATTTCTCTAACGGCTCTGCCAAGTCTGTTGACGAACCTTTGGATACGGTAACAACGAGAGACAGATTTGCTCTCGTCACTATACACGGCGAAGAATACATCATCACTGACATCAAAATGCGAATGCTTCAGCCCAGAGAGTTATTCAACGCCCAAGGCTTCCCGCCTGAATACATAATCGATAAAGATTACAAGGGACACGAATACTCGAAGACCAAGCAGGTTGCGAGATGCGGTAACGCAGTTACACCTCCCGTAGCAACTGCACTGGTTCGAGCAAATCTCCCCGAATATTGTGAGGTATAAATGAAGAAATTAACCATCCTCGTCGATATGGACGACACAATCGAGAACCTGTGTGAAGTATGGGTGGAATTTCTGAACGAGACTCACGGAACTACAGTACACAAAGACGATATCAACGACTGGGATATGACGAAGGCATTCCCGACAGTTGATAAGAAGCAAGTGTATGACCCGCTCTTTAATGAAGCAATGTGGAAGAGGGTAACACCTCTTCCCGGAGCGGTTGAATATCTGAAACGACTAATAGACGACGGACACAAGGTGGTCATCGTAACGGCATCGCACCAAAACACCGTTGCTATGAAGTTGAACAATGTCTTGTTTAGATATTTCCCTTATTTAACCACCAAAGATGTCATCATAACATCGCAAAAGCAACTGGTTTGCGGAGATGTAATGATTGACGATGCGCCCCACAACCTTGAGGGCGGAAAATATTTCGGCATCCTGGTCACAGCTCCGCACAATAGAGCCTATGACGCTACAGCCAACGGCTTTGTGAGAGCAGACAGATGGGATGAAATCTATAACATCGTGTGCGACTACGCACGAAAGGAGTGATTCCTATTTACGGAGATATCATTTTGTACTCCACCGGCTGTCCTAAATGTGAGGTCTTGAAGAAGAAGCTCAACGAAAAGGGCGTGCCGTATACGGAGAATAATTCAGTAGACGAGATGCTTGCACTCGGAATCACGCAAGTGCCCGTGCTCGGCAACAATGGAACCCTTATGGATTTCAAGCAGGCGGTCGAGTGGGTAAATAAACAGTAAGGAGACTGCCAAATGAACATTCCATTAAAGATGAACAGAGACTTTGAGAAAGCGATGCACGCGCTGAACGAAAAATACGGCGAGGATTTCGACTTCCTCAATGGTTTCCACGAAACCCAGCTCAATTTCTCCGACTTTATCGACGGTTTTATTGATAAGAATGTCGCCGATGTTACTATCGACGCCAATGCGAACGCATCCAACAAGGATATTCGCAGTCTCATCAACGAAAAGGGTAAGTCTCTCGACAAACTCTTTGCCTTCAATAAGATTTTCTACGAGTTGAAGAAGAAGTACAACCTCAGAACCGCCAAGGAGTGGCTCGAATGCGAGCATAGCGGTGCGTTCTACCTGCACGATGCTTCTACAACCACATATATCCCTTACTGCTATGCCTACGACCTCACTCGTTTGGCTACAGAAGGTCTGTTCTTCCTCAAGAACTATAACAATCAGCCCCCTAAGCACCTGACCACATTCATCGACGATGTAATTGAGTACATCAGCTATATGAGCAACCGCAGTTCCGGCGCCGTCGGCATCCCGAACATCCTTATTTGGACTTACTACTTCTGGAAGCACGACTGTGAGACTGGTTTCTTCATCAAAGACCACGATTACTACATCAAGCAGTCTTTCCAGAAACTGATTTACCGTCTGAACCAGCCTTTTATGCGTATCGACCAGACCGCATTCGTCAATGTGTCCATCTTCGACCGCAACTACATCGAGTCTCTGTTTGGCGGTGTGCAGTATCCTGACGGTACATATGTCATTGACTGCGTTGACGAGCTGATTGAGCACCAGAAGCTCTTTATGGAAGTTGTTTCCCAGATTCGCAGTGAGAATATGTTCACATTCCCTGTGCTGACATACAGCCTGCTCTACAAAGACGGCAAGTTTGTCGATGAAGACTTCGCTCGTTGGTGCTCCGACCACAATACAACTTGGAACGACAGCAACTTCTTCGTCAGTGGCGATGTTACAACCCTCAGCAACTGCTGCCGTCTCCTTTCTGACACATCCAAGCTCAATGCGTTCATCAACTCCATCGGCGGTACGGCTCTGTCTATCGGTTCCGTCAAGGTTAATACCATCAACCTGATGCGTATTGCTCTGGAGACAGAGTGTGACGAGAAGAAGTACCTTGCACTGCTCAAGAAGCGTGCTCTGCTGTGCTGTAAGGCTCTCGACACCGTGCGTCATATTATGAAGCGTAACATCGAAAAGGGTCTGCTCCCGAACTACCAGGACGGCGCAGTCGAAATGGATAAGCAGTATTGCACTATGGGCATCCTCGGTCTGTACGAGGTTATCGAAGCCTTTGGCTACACCCGTGTTGATGAACTGGGTTATACATACTACACCGACGAGGGTCTTGACTTCGCCTGCAAGATTTTCGATGTACTGAATGAGGTAAAGGACACATTCACCGATGAGTTCTCCTTCAACATCGAGTCTGTCCCCGCAGAAAGAGCCGCTGTTATCCTATGCCAGAAAGACAATGCTCTGTTTGATTTGGATGATAAGTTCATCTACAGCAACCAGTGGATTCCTCTTTCTACCAAGTGTACTATCCAGGAGAAGCTGAGACTCAGCGCAATCCTTGACGAGAAGTGCAGCGGTGGTAGTATCGCCCATATCAATCTTGAGGCAAACTTCCCGAACACCGATGTGGCTTGGGATATGCTGAACAAGATTGCACAGGCTGGTGTCATCTACTTTGCATTCAACACTCGTATCAACGAGTGTAAGAACCACCACGGCTTTGTTGGCACCGATGTCTGTCCTACCTGTGGCGAGCCCGTACACGATACCTATCAGCGTATCGTCGGTTATCTCGTACCAACGAGAAGCTATTCCAAGGACAGAAAGCGTGAATTCAATACCCGTCAGTGGTATGAGTATGCGGAGATGTTACGCGAATGATTATAAAGACAATCGTGGATGAGGACTTCATCAACTATAAACAGCCCTCAATGTATATCGGCACAGCGTACTGCAATGGTAAGTGTTGCCGAGAAGCAGGTATCCCGATGTCTGTATGCCAGAACGACGAGTGGCGGAAAACCGCCACCGTCGAAATGGCGAACGACGACATCGTCAAAAGGTATTTATCCAATGATATCACAAGCGCAATCTGCTTTGCCGGTCTTGAACCATTTGAACAGTTATTTGAGATGTTCGACCTTATCTTTGCTTTGCGCAACAACTATCATTGTAATGATACAGTTGTAATCTACACAGGTTACAACAAGGACGAGATTGCACAGGAAGTCGAAACTTTGAAGAGATTTCCGAACATCATCATTAAATTCGGTCGTTTCGTACCGAACCAGTCAAAGCATTTTGACGAAGTTCTTGGTGTCAATCTTGCGTCCGACAACCAATATGCTGAGGTGATTTCTTGATACACAGACAACCTAACACAGAATATGTGTTGTCTCTGTCGTATGGAAAGGATAGCATCGCCTGTCTCGAAGCAATCAAGCTTCTTGGATAT
>JAFUJH010000072.1 GCA_017473775.1 Ruminococcus sp. | reverse complement strand
TTCTCTCCCTCCGTATTTTGCCTTCGGCAAAATCCACCTCTAACTGAGCCTGTCTCCCTCTGTCACTCCGTGACATCTCCCTCACACTGTGAGGGAGTCTTCCCTCGTCAGAGGGAGGCACGGACTTTTTCTACAGTCACATATCTAACCTTTATTATACATTTTTATGGTTAAATTAGCAAGATAATATTGAAGGAAAAATAAGATTTTTCAAATTAATTGTCTTTGCAACAATTACAGCCGTCACAGCCGCTGAAGCCCTTGGAGAACAGCTTGCTGACATACAGGGTGTAAAACTCTCCGTTCTTAAAGAATCCGAATTTTTCAAACAGCGGTTCAAGGGAAACATCCTTTGAACAAACAGTGAGGAGACCCTCTGTAAGTGCAATTGATGCAACTGCACGGATAAGTGCATCAGCGTGAAGGAGCATTTCTTTGCTGACAGAGCCGTCAGCCTCAGGCTCAACGCCTGTCTCCATAGAAAGAATCTCCAGTGCAGACATATACCTGCGGTAGGCTATATGCCCGCGAACATTTTCGTCGTCTTTGTATATGAGAAGGGTTGTCCCCTCAGGATAGCCTGCAAGCACATTTTCGTCCTTGCAAGGAAGTATGGAAAACATAACGAAATACCTTCTTTAATCAGAATTACTTACTGGATATGGCGTGAGGGATTAGGGTCAGCCATAAGCTTTTTGAGCTCATCTGCACTCAGGTCACGCCAATCACCCTTTTTAAGCATACCCAGCTTTACTCCGCCTATAGCTATACGGCGAAGGCGAGCAACCTCAAGTCCCAGCATCTCGCACATACGGCGAATCTGGCGGTTTCTGCCTTCTCTGAGAAGTATCTCCAGCACAACTCTGCCCTCCTGACGGGAGATAACACGAACCTCTGCAGGAGCGGTCTTTCTGCCGTCAAGCATCATACCGTCTTCAAACTGTGCAATCATCTCGTCGGTTACTGCAGGACGCACGGTAACACGGTACACCTTGTATATATCTTTCTTAGGATGCATAATTCTGTTTGCAAAGTCGCCGTCATTGGTAAAGAGCAAAAGTCCCTCGCTGTCACGGTCAAGTCTGCCCACAGGGTACACTCTCTCCTCTACATCGGCTACAAGCTCAGCCACGCACTTTCTGCCTCTTTCGTCACTCATGGTTGTAACATAGCCACGGGGCTTATTGAGCATAATATAGCGGTATTTTGGCTTGGCATTGGCAGTGACACGCCTGCCGTTGACCATAACCTTATCCTTGTAGGGGTCTACTTTATCCCCTATCTGTGCAACTACTCCGTTTACTTTGACAGAGCCTGCACGAATCAGCTCCTCGGACTTACGCCTTGAAGCTACTCCGCAATCTGCAAGCATTTTCTGCAGACGCACATAAGTTCTTTTAGCCATAATTTTCCTGTTATCCTTTATATTAATTTTAGTTTATTCATCTTTGAAACAGTTGATAGAAAAAACGCAAAAGCCTGTTGCACTCCAAAGGCTGAGCCTCCTCTAGTGCTACAAGGTCGTATTTCAGGACCACTTCTGACTCCAGTGTATACACCACACAACCCAAGACCTCACCCTTTGTAACAGGGGCAAACACCATAGGAGTCAGGTATACCCTGCACCGGACATTCTCAGCATCTTCGGTTGACATAACCGCCTTTGAAGTGCTGTCTGTACCTACCTGCACGCTGTCCTTGTCAGCTCCTGCCACAGGCACTGTGTAGGTTACATCTGTAAAGTCCCCCACAGCCTTAAACTGCGAAAAACCGTATTCATACAGAGCTTTATGGTCAGCCCAGTCGTTTCTGTCATTTAAGGTCACGGCAATCAGTGTGAGTCCATCGTGAAAAGCAGAGGTCACAAGGCATCTGCCTGTGCTGATTGTGTAGCCTGTTTTGCCCCCTGTGCAGTAATCATAGGAGCTTAAAAGCCGATTGTGATTATAATATGTAACCTGCTGGTCTTGGGGATATTCAAAGTCAACAGTGACACTTTTCTTTGCTGTAAGCTCAGCGAAGGCTTTGTTCTTCAACGCTACACTCATAAGCAGTGCCATATCGTAAGCAGTGGAATAATGCTCGGGGTCAGACAATCCGCTGGGAGTAACAAAGTTGGTATTATTCATACCAATCTCTGCCGCCCGTTTGTTCATAAGCAAAGCAAAACCCTCTTTACTGCCGCCGATAGCCACCGCCGCCGCGTTAGCCGCATCGTTACCCGAGACAGTCATCATCCCTGCCGCTAAATCTGAGAGATGCACCCTATCCCCTGCTTTAAGGTACATTGAGCTGCCCTCGGCAACCATATCCTTAGTAAACTCAACAATCCTGTCAGAAGTCTGTGCTTCTTCCAAAGCAAGGAGAGCTGTCATAATCTTGGTGGTGCTTGCCATACCCATTTGGGTGTGGATGTTACTGCCTGCAAGTACCATCCCGTTGTCAACACAGTACAGCACATAGGCAGAGGCGGAAACAGACACCGCCTCCTGTGCAGATACTCTCACACAGGACAGCAAACATAATACCACAAGCAAGGTTATTGATAGATACTTTCTCATAAAGACACACCCCGAATCAGTATATGATCGGGGTATGTGCAGTTATTCATCAGAGAAGCTCGTCGTCGCCAACCTCGGGGTTTGTGGTTTTTTCCTTGTTAAAAAGCTCCTTGACCTTATCAAAAAGCTCAGGCACCATACCTACAATTCTGTCAGCAGGGCCGTCGTACTTTGTAACGGGGATGAACTTAACATCACCCTTGCACACAGCAAGGAAGCCTACAGGGCTGATGGATACACCTGCACCTGAACCGCCGCCGAATGTAGGGGGCATATTTTCCTTTCTGGGACGGATATCAGAGCCGCCTGAGGCAAAGCCGTAGCTTACCTTGGAGACGGGAATGATGATTGTACCGTCAGGAGATGTGATAGGCTCGCCAATGATGGTATTAACATCAACCATGCTCTTGATTTTATCCAGTGTTGTGTCCATAAGTCCATTGATAGGATGCTGTTTGGGAAGTTCGCTCATTTTGTATTCTCCTTTGCGTGTTTGGGATTTTTACTAAGTGTGAGAAGCAGGTTTTCTGCTTCGACTCCGCTCTCTACAAGCATAGCTATAAGCTTTGTGACCTTGATAGTAGCCACAGCATTAGCTTCAACCGAGGAGTCGGCTCCCTCGGAAAAATCCGGGGTTATGTTTACATCAAGCTCCCTGTAATCGGCCACATTCTCAAGAATTGCACCGACTATGGGATAAATTATTGAATTTGCCCAGCCGTAGATGATGGCAGTATCAGCCGCGTCCTCACCTACAACATTAAGCTTTATCTCAAGCTTTCTCAGGGTTGCCCTCTTGAGAAAGCTCACAAGCAAGCTCCATGTGTTTTTGATTGTAACCTTCAGTACATTGAGGAAGCCCACAAGGCCCTTTTCCTCGTAAATGCCCTGGAGAGTAATCTCCTCCTCCCAGTTAAGGTCCTTGCCCTTATTCAGGAGTTTTTCCTCTTTGAGGTATTTATTTGATTCTTCCTCGGGTGCAATGACATATTTAAGCCACAGGTAATGTGCAGTACACCGAAGCACCTGCTCTGTATCATCATAATGCACCCTGACAGTAACATTCAGGTTAAGCAGTACCACAACAAGGGTTATCAGAGCGGTAACTGCAACAAATGCATATATCAAGGGTATCCTCCCCTTACAGCCTCAAAGCTCTGATTAATCCTCTACAGGCTTTGTAGCTTCTTCTATTATTTCGCCAACAGTAGCGGCTATCATGGCCTCCTGCGGAGCATCACCGTCAGATGCAGACTCTGCACCCTCTGAGTCAAAGACGCTGAGCTGTGAATCATCACCCTCTGCTTCCTCCTGAGACTTCTCAGCCTGTGAAGCAGGAATCTCAGGAAGCTGGGACAAATCAGTAATGCCGAAACAACGGAGGAAGTTTTCTGTAGTGCCGTACACAAGAGGTCTGCCGGGAAGCTCAAGCCTGCCCTTCTCCTCTATCAAATCCTTGGCAGTAAGGCTTCCGATAACACCTGAGCAATCAACACCTCTGACCTGTTCAACAAAAGCCTTGGTAACAGGCTGGTTATATGCAACAACAGCCAGCACCTCCATTGCCGCCTGAGAAAGCGGAGTGTTTCGCCTTAAATCCATTACGGTACGAATCTGAGGTGCATATTCCTGTGATGACACCATCTGATAGGAATCATCAAGCTTTATGATTGTTATTCCACGGGAAGCTGTTGTATATTCTTCCATCAGCTCATCTGCGTATTTTTTTGTTTGCTTCTCTGAAATCTCCAGTGCCTGAGCCATTCTGCCTACTGATACTGAGGAGCCATTGGCAAAGAGTATAGCTTCTATGGCATTTTTTATGTTAAGTTCACTCATTTTCTGTTCTCCTCTATCATAGTGACAGTGGCGTTTTCACCGTCACCCTCAATAATAACACGCTTGCCCTTCACAAGCTCCAGCACTGCAAGGAAGGTTGCAACCAAATCACTCTTGCCGTTGCAAGCCTCAAACAGCTCTCCGTAGCGTACATTCTTTTTGTGCCAGAGGTTACGCATAACACGGATAATTCGGGAGCTGACAGAGATAATCTTCTTCTCCACAATGCCTGAAAAAGCCTCTCGCTGAGGAGGAAGCTTACGCTTTCCTCTGCCGACAGCATTTACATATGCCTTGGAAATATCGGTAGGCGGATGAATTCTGTTATATGTAAGGTCAAATTCCACAGGGGATGCATCCCTGCAGAATCTGTCAAAGCTGACCATAGGTGCAAGCTTTGCGGCAACTTCACGGCAAAGCTGATATTCAATGAGCTGTCCCTGAAGTTCAGTTTTGAGCTGCTCTGCCTCCTCCTCGTGTTTAGGCAGAAGCATTACAGACTTGATGTATACAAGTCGGGATGCCATCTCAAGGAATTCTGAGGCTATATCCATATCCTCATTCTGCATAGCGGTAATCTGCTCCATATACTGCTCCAGAAGCAGGGATATCTCAATATCACATATATCTATTTTATTTTTGGAAATAAGCAGAAGCAACAGGTCAAGAGGCCCTTCAAAAACAGGCAGCTTGTACTGTAGCTGTGGGGTATTCTGCATAGCTTACTGCCTCCTCTCAAGCAGTTTCTGCGAAAAATCAGGTTATTATATAGTAAAGAAAAAGCACAGCTTCACAAGAAAAGGTGTGAAGATATCCATAATGAAATCCAGAACACCTGTAAAGGAAAGAAGAATTACTATAAAGAAAGAGTATTTCTCGTATCTGTAGATAAAATTCACTGCCCTGTCAGGTAAAAAGATTGACAGCACACGGCTTCCGTCCAGAGGCGGAATGGGAATAAGATTGAAAACTGCCAGAGAGCAGTTAATGCTGATATAATAAGCAAGGAAATTCCAGATAAACCCACCCAGAGCTGAATAAAAGAATTCCGCTGTGGTAGTGTGAATATAAAGCAGTGCAATTGCACCGCCCAGCATACCGCACAGGATGTTGGACACAGGGCCTGCCAGAGCAGTAATACCCATATAAAGCTTGGGCTTTTTGAAGTTGCCGGGATATATGGGCACAGCCTTAGCCCAACCAAAGCCTAACAGCAACATACACAAAGCACCTGTAATGTCGATATGCTTCAGAGGATTCAGGGAAAGACGGTTTCTGTACTTGATAGACTTATCGCCTAAAAGATAGGCAACTCCTGCGTGAGCAAACTCGTGCACAGGCAGTATAAGGAATATCATCAGAAAAACAACAGCAATATGGATGAGCAGAGACTCAAAGTCCATACCGCCCCTGATAAGATTAAAAAGCATCGGGTAACACCTCTAACAAATTAATAGAACATATTGATTATAAAATTAGTAGCGCTGGTAACAGCCCGAATGAAGTTAATAGCAATATCGGGTATTAAGCTGTCGGGCATTCCGAGAACAAAGAAAGCTAAAATAAAAACACCTATAGAAATTATTGCATCGTTTTTCTTGATTAAATCAGACCAGTGCTTGCCTAAAAAAGTAAAAACAAGCTCACCCATATCAAGGGGCGGAACAGGTAACACATTAATAAGTGCAGAATATATACACATTCTGGAAATAAAAAACATCATAGAATAAAAAGTATGAAAAATCCTTCCTGCTACCGGCAGGGAATCCGAATATATATACAAAGGACTTGTGATTTCAAAGCTGTTGAATCTGGAGAAAAAAGCACATATCACTATGAAAACTACCGAACAAAGAAAGAAAACCAGTATACCTGAAAGCGAAAGCCAAAGTGTCCCCAGAAAAGGAGCGTCAAAGTACCTGCGTCTGTAGCGGACACGCTTTGAAAATCCCATAAAATTAACAAATACAGACAAAGCACCTATCCAATGAAAGCTATTTACAGGATTCATAGTGAGATATCCGGATTCGTCAATCCACTCATCGCCGTTAGCTCTTGCAACGCGAGCCTGAACATAATTATGCAAAGGGCAAATCACAAGTACATACAGAGCCATTGCTAACAGAAAACCGATAGACAGAGTAATCCATCCTGCAACATCCAGAACAATGTTATCCAGACTTAATAAAATTCTGTACAAAACAACGCCTCCCTTTGACATTCAAAGTGAAAAAACACATAGTTAGACTATTATATATAAGATTACTATTGTATTATATAATAACTCAAATAAAAAAACAAGAAAAGTTTTTCAAAAAAACACTTGCATTTTGTAATGTTTTCTGTTATGATAACAGAGTTACAAATGCTACTATGTCATTAAGGAGGTGCAGAAGCATGGCAAAATGTGATTTCTGCGGAAAGGACGTTAAGTTCGGAATTAAGGTTTCTCACTCTCACAGACGCTCCAACAGAACTTGGAAGCCCAATGTGCAGAGAGTAAAGGCTGTTGTTAACGGCTCACCCAAGCACGTTTATGCTTGCACCCGTTGCTTACGTTCAGGTAAAGTTCAGAGAGCTGTTTAATCCGCTCTTTGGTTTTATTGCAAAACGGTATGTAAAGTCCTTCGAGTAATCGGAGGACTTTTTACTTTTTATAGAAGCGTCCGAGGCTCGCGTAGGGACCGGCATTGCCGGTCCGTGGTTTCCTCAATATGGTGGCTCGGATAATTCGGACGAGCAATGCTCGCCCCTACGCAAAACAACACAAAAAGACACGGTCGGAACAGAAAACTCTGTTCCGACCGTGTCTTTTTATTTATTGAGAAAATCCGAAACTATTATGATTACTCAACAACAGTTGTCTCTACCTCAGGAGGTACTGTGGGTGCGTTCTCTGCACGGAGTGCCTCAAGGTCAGGCTCCTCTGTGTAGATTGTAAGGAACTGACCCTTATTTACCATATTGTAATCATCGATTACAACCCATACCTCTTCGCCCTCAACGCCTGTGTAGTCAGCAGACTGGGGTGAGCCGTTGTTGGAAATGATAAGGGAGTATGCCTCACCCTCGGGGAGTGCTGCATTGATAGAGAACCAGCCGTCGCCATCGTCCATCATTGCAACGCCGGGCCAAGTCTTGAATGCGTTACCGCCTGATGTGCTCCATGCCCACAGGTAGGGAGTCCATGTAGCAGATGCATCCAGATGTGCTGCGTGAATCTTGTAGCCTGATGCGGCATAGCTGTAGTAGTAATCAACATTTGTGTTGCTTGCAGAAACAATACCTGTTGCATTCTCGGGAAGTTCTTCGCCTATCTCGTAAAGCTCAACCTTGATTGCCTCTGTATCGTACTCTGTACCAACTCTGTATTCCTTTACAACAGAGGGTGCAATTGTAACAACAGTACCGTCGTCCTTTACATGATAGAAGTTAGTGGTAACTGTGCCGATGCTTACTGAGAAACCTGCAAGGTGCTTCTGGAGCATTGTTGCGTCCTTGATGTTAACCTCATTTGAGTAGTCATAGTCACCGTTTACCTTCTGCTCATCTGTGAAATCAATGAGACCTGCAATGTACTTCTGGATAGCGGTAGCATCAGCGATTGTGATTTTGCCGTCATCAGATACATCGCCTGTTACAAGTCTGGGAGCCTTATAAAGCTCGTACTTGTAGGTAACTGTGATATCCTCCTCGGTGAATACGCCCTTAGCCTCACCCTCGATAGAATCGAAGTCATACTCAAGGGACAGTGAGGAGTCAACTGATGTCTCGTAGCCGTTGCCGATTTTGCCTGTGATAACCTGAGTTGTAAGTACAACGCCTGTGTCAGCATCAACATGGTTTACTGTAACCTTGCTGTCACCTGACTCAAGACCTACAGCCTCGAAGCTCTCCTTATCAACAGCGATGATAACGCCTGAAGGAGCTACTGTGAAGGTGTTGCCCTTAACCTCATAGAGAGCGTCAACGCCTGCGGTGGTGTTATCAGCAATAACAACCCACTCGGATACGGACTCATCTCTCATTGTAACATCAATGGACTCAAAGGGGTCGCTGTTGAAGATAACAGCTATCTTATTCCACTCGCCCTCTGTTGTATTCTCAACAGTATAGCCTATAGTCTGGTTTGCACCTGAGAGTGAAGAGTTCATCATATATGCACCCTTGTAATCAGTTGTACCTGCAGTGAAGGGTGAGAATGCCTTACGGATATCGATGAGACCTCTGTAGTAAGAAACAAGGTCAGCATTGGAAACTGCAAGCTCCCAATCCATCATATTCTCCTCGATAGGAGCATTGTAGCTGTTGTGGTCGCCGTCCTTGGTACGAGCCATCTCCTCACCTGCAAGGTAGAAGCAGATACCCTGAGATGTAGTAACAAGTGCGGCGCTCATCTTGTTCATCTCGATAAGGTCGGAATATCTCTGTCTGAAGTTTGCATCTTCGCCGTAAACAGAAGAAACAAGTCTGTCATAGAGAGTGTGGTTATCGTGACAGGATACATAGGTTACACACTGAGAAGGTGCCTGGGGTGACCATGTGCCACCCTTACCTACTGTGTTTGCACGGACACCGTAAGCAACGCCCTCGTAGCAGGTCTTTACACCCTGGAGGAAGCCTGTGCCTGTGTTGCTGAATACATTACCCTTCAGAGCGTCACGAATCTGGTCGTTGAACATACCGACTCTTGCGTCAACATACTCTGCATAAGCCTGTGAGGAGCTGACTGTCTTTGTGCCTGCACAGGTAGTCTTGTCAAATACGGATGAAGATGCAGACCAGCCCTCACCGTACATAATGATTCTGGGGTCAATCTTATCAAGGTCTGCACGGATAAGATTCATTGTTTCTGCATCGTGAATACCCATAAGGTCAAAACGGAAGCCGTCAATATGATATTCCTCTGCCCAGTAACGACAGCTGTCAATCATAAACTTACGGAACATTGCACGCTCAGAAGCTGTATCGTTTGCACAGCCTGAAGCATTTGACCAACCGCCTGCCTCGTTGAAGCGGTAGTAGTAGTTAGGAACTGCAAGCTGGAAGTTGGAAGTATCTGTGAGATATGTGTGGTTGTAAACAACATCCATGATAACGCCGATGCCTGCATCGTGAAGTGCCTGAATCATCTGCTTGCATTCGTTGATACGAGCATTACCGTCATAGGGATTGGATGAATAGCTACCCTCGGGTACATTGTAGTTCTTAGGGTCATAACCCCAGTTGTACTGATTTGCAAGGTCCTTGGTCTCGTTTACTGTTGCAAAATCATAGAAGGGGTTAATCTGAACATGAGTGATGCCCAGTTCCTTCAGGTAATCAACGCAGGTGGGGATTGAGCCCTCGCCGTTAACTGTAGTGCCGCTCTCTGTAAATGCAAGGAACTTGCCGCGGTTCGCCTCAGAAACACCTGATGTCTCAGAAGCGGAGAAGTCACGGACAACTACCTCCCAGATGATAGCATCTGTCTGCTCATCAACATAGATGTGTGCATCCTTGTCCCAGCCCTCGGGGTCTGTGGAGTCAAGGTCAACTACCATTGCACGGTCGCCGTTAACGCCAACTGCCTTTGCATAGGGGTCAACAAACTCTGCTGTTTTCTCTTTCTCTGTAACAAGAGCAGTATTGGTAGAAGTGTAGGTATAGTATACATTCTTCAGGTTACCAACAATAGTAACAGTCCATACGCCTGTCCACTTGCCGTCTGCCTCTTCCTTATTCATAGCATAGGTGCCAAGGTCTGCTGCGCCCTCTTCATCATCACTGCCTGTGGCATAGAGGTTTACTGCAACCTCTGTTGATGTGGGAGCCCAGAGCTTGAAGGTGGTTTCCTCAGGTGCGTAGAAGCAACCTAACTCACCGTCATAGGCATACTCTGCATCCAGTGCCTGTGCGGCAATAGAATAGGGGTTGGAGATCTCGTCTTCTGAAGTTTCTGTTACAGGTTCTGTGGTATCAGCAACTGACTCTGAGGGCTCGGTTGTATCCTCAGCAGAAGCTGAAACCATAGAAACAGTAAATGTGCTTACAAGAAGAAGCACGCAAAGCAGAAGAGAGATAATGCTTTTGAGTTTCATAGTTTTTCCTCCTTGTTTTTTATGTTCTCTGTTGCTTATGCCGGCAACAGAAATACTAACTCATATATAGTATAAAATATTTTTAAGAGAATTTCTATACATAAATGGGAAAAAGTTGACATTTTTTTAAGAAAAGACAAATAAGGGACAGGCAAATGCCTATCCCCTATCTTTTATCATATGATATTCAATTAATTTATCCACTGAATATATACACTCAGCTCGCTTATCAGGGAGTGATTTCGTCCTGCTCAACAAGAATAAGTGCACTTGTGGGAGGTACGCAGATAACTCTGCTGTACTCACCGATGAATTCCGTGCCTGCTTCCTCGTGATTTACAAGGGCATCCCACCAACCTGTAAGTCCGTGAGCCGACAGGTCAAAGCACTCCTGATGATGTGCACCGTTGAAGAGCAGGAGCATCTTTCTGCGTTTGCCGTAGACATCACCCTCAAGGGTATAGCCTGCACCGGTAGGATTGTCGGTGAACAGCCACATTCCCTTGTGGATAGTGTCCTCTGTATGGTCGCGGAAAGGAGCAAAGGACTTGCGAAGCTTGATAAGACCCTTATAATAATCCACAAGTTCCTTATAGTCTACAATGCGTGTCCAGTCAATGCGGTTAAGCTTTGAGGATGAGCAGTAACTGTTGTGCTCACCCTGCTTTGTGCGTGCCATCTCCTCGCCTGCAAGTACAAATGGTATACCCTGACTTGTAAACATAATAGCCGCCGCAAGCTTGTTCATACTGATGATATCCTCGTGACGCTTGTCATACTGAGGATTGTGATTATGAACAGAAACACAGAGCTTATCATACATAGTTCTGCCGTCATGACAGGAGGCGTAGTTGACAACCTGAGAAGGTGTGCGAGCCCAGAAGTCTGTCTCTGCGCGGACTGCACGGAACACCTCGTTACGCCTTGAGCCGTTCTGTACAAAGCCACAGCTGTACTGTTCAAACTCGTTACCCTTGACTGCGTCACGGTAGTTATCGCTGAAAGCGGCAACATTATCGGGCAGATAGTGCATATTCTTCTGATTTGCCATAATTGTGCCGGGCTGACAGGATGTGAACATATCCCAAGCCTCGCCATACATAAGAAGCTTCTCACCATTCTCAAGAGTATTGAGAGCATTTCTGATTTCGTTCATGGTGTCTGTATCATGCAGACCCATCAGGTCAAAGCGGAATCCGTCAAGGTGATACTCCTGTGCCCAATACATAACGGAGTCTATCATAAACTTACGGTACATCTTGTGCTCAGAGGCGGTGTCGTTACCACAGCCTGAGCCGTTTGACCAGTTACCGTCGCGGTCATATCTGTAGTAATAACCGGGAACAGAAATATCAAACCAAGAGCCAACGCTTGAGTAGGTGTGGTTATATACAACATCCATTACTACTGCAATGCCTGCCTCGTGGAGTGCCTTTATCATTTCCTTACACTCACGGATTCTGACCTCTCCCTTATATGGGTCTGTAGAAAAACTACCCTCAGGCAGGTTGTAATTCTTAGGGTCATAGCCCCAGTTGTACTGGTCTTTGTCAGAAGCCTCGTCAACTGATGCAAAATCATAGAAAGGATTAATCTGAACGCAGTTGATGCCCAGCTCCTTCAGATAGTCAACGCAGGTAGCAGGTGCACCCTCTTTGCCATAGAGTGTGGTATGCTCTGTAAAAGCCATAAACTTACCTCTGTGCTTGGCACTGACTCCGCTGGACTCACAGTAGGAGAAGTCCCTGACCTGTACCTCCCAGATAATAGCATCTGTAGGACGGTCAAACAGGATTCTTTTATCCTCATCCCAGCCTGCAGGATTTGTAGTATCAAGGTTGACAACCATTGAGCGGTTGCCGTTGACACCTGCTGCTCTGGCATAAATATCAGCTGTCTCCCTCTCACCGAAATCAGGGTGAGTAACAAGGTAAGTGTAGTACACACCTGCAAGGTCGCCTGCTGCAGTGTAAGACCACACACCTGTATCGTTATTCTTTATCATAGGATAGGTACCCAGCACCTTTGCTCCGGGCTCAGAATCGCTGCCCGTTGCATAAAAACGCACCTTCACATCAGTGGCAATCGGTGACCACAGACGGAATTCTGTGCATTCCTTATTATAGATTGCTCCAAGCTCGCCGTCAAAATAATAGTTTTTATCCAGCTGTACACCGGAGTTTGCTAAAACATGTTTGTAATTATTCATACATACCCCTCGTGGATTATTGGAAAGAGTCGAAAAACACACCCTACCTTCCAAAACATATACGCGTATTATACCACAGAAGTTTTATCAAAGTAAAGAGTTTGAGCACTGAAAAAATAGTTTTTTATGGTTGTTTTTTTACTTATTTTTATCTTCTCAGATAACAATTTTCCATACAGAGTCAAATATAATACTCAGCATTAGAGGACAATTCCTCCTCAATTCTGATAAGCTGATTATATTTTGCAGTGCGTTCACCCCTGCAGGGAGCTCCCGTTTTGATTTGTCCTGAGCCTGTTGCCACAGCGATGTCTGCAATGGTGGTGTCCTCAGACTCTCCTGAGCGGTGGGAAATAACTGCAGTGTAGCCTGCTCTGTGGGCTCGTTCTACAGCCCTGAAGGTCTCTGTCAGAGTGCCTATCTGATTCACCTTGATAAGAATAGAATTAGCCGCTTTCATATTGATTCCGTGGCACAGACGCTTATCGTTGGTAACAAACAAATCATCACCCACAAGCTGAAGTCTTTTCTGAAGCCTCTCTGTTATCTGCACCCAACCTGTCCAGTCGTTCTCTGACAAAGGGTCTTCTATTGATATAATAGGATATTTTGCAGACAATGTGTCAAAGTAATCTATAAGCTCCTGAGTTGTCATAACCGTACCCCGTTTTGGCAGAGTATATCTGCCGTCGCTAAACCACTCTGAGGCGGCGGCATCAAGGGCAATTTTCGTATTCTCCTGACTATAGCCTGCTTTTTTCACTGCCTTCATAATAAGCTCTATTGCCTGCTCATCTGAGTCAAGGTCAGGAGCAAAACCGCCCTCGTCCCCTACTGCCACGGACTTGCCCAGACTTTTCAGGATATCCTTCAGGCTGTGATATATCTCACAGCACTGTCTGAGCCCCTCGCTGAAGCTCTCTGCCCCTGTGGGCATAATCATAAACTCCTGAATATCGATATTGTTGGAGGCGTGAGCACCTCCGTTGAGAATGTTCATCATAGGCACAGGCAAACGGGTTGAAAATGGTGTACCCAGATAACGCCACAAAGGGAGACGCAGGTACTTTGCGGCAGCCTTTGCCACAGCTATAGACACGCTGAGTGTGGCGTTTGCACCCAGTTTACCCTTATTATCTGTGTTATCCATCTTAATCATTACCTTGTCAATGGAGGTCTGCTCAAGGCACGACCTGCCAAGCAGTGCAGGAGCTATAAGGTTGTTCACATTATCCACAGCCTTTGTGACAGCCTTGCCCATATACGCTTTGCCACCATCACGAAGCTCCAGTGCCTCGTACTCTCCGGTGGATGCGCCTGAGGGCACAATAGCGGTTGCCTTATCCCCTGACTCAAGTAAAACCTCGCACTCTACTGTAGGAAGTCCCCTTGAGTCCAGCACCTGACGGGCTTTAATTTCTTTGATTGCATATTCCATATATATCCTCCTTTTTTCTGATAGTTTCCCCTATCCTACAGTTAATATTCGTGAACACTTTTTAGTAGAGCAGGATATTATTTAATAGAAAGGAGGTTTCGCTTTGGAGCCTGTACTTTACACAGTAGTAGACGGTAACACCCTGTGGGGAATCGCAAACTTCTTCGGTACAACAGTTGATGAGATTGTAAAGCTCAACGAACTGACAGAGCCTGAGCTGATATATCCCGGACAGGTGCTGAGAGTTCCTGTAGACAGACCTTATCCGCCCCGATACTACGCAGTGCGTCCCGACGATACTTTGTGGAGCATTGCAAAGCGTTACGCCATAACCGTCAACGATATCCTTACACTGAACGAGCTTATTAACCCCAACCTGATTTATCCCGGTCAGATTCTGAGACTCAGACCGTAACTCAAACCTTATTTGCAGGACGCGCTCTCGCTGTGCGTCCTGCATTGTATCTGTACAAAACTACTCAGTTCAAAGGACAAATTGGCAGAATTTGCAATTTTTCTGCATTTATGATATACTCCCAGAAGGTGATAATAATGATTAAAATTCTGTCTTCTCTTTTTCTGAAGGGTGTGGACAAAACTACGGATGCAGGCAGGCGTGCCTGGGGAGCTATGTGCTCTCTCCTTGGAATAGGACTTAACATCCTGCTGTTTATAATCAAGCTTCTGGCAGGCAGCCTCTCAGGCTCTATTGCCATCACTGCCGACGCCTTCAACAACCTGTCCGATGCAGGCTCATCAGTGATAACTCTCATCGGATTCAAGTTTGCAGGTATAAAGCCCGATCCCAAGCATCCCTTCGGTCACGGACGCTTTGAATATATATCGGGACTTCTGGTTTCCATTGTAATTGTTATTGTGGGCTTTGAACTGCTTATATCTTCAATCGAGAAGATTATTAATCCTGAGCCCCTTGCAGGCAACTACATCCTTACAATAATCATCCTCTGTGTGTCTATACTTATCAAGGGCTATATGTTCTTTTATAACCGCAAGGTAGGAGAAGAAATTGACTCATCAGGTATGAAGGCAACTTCCATTGACAGTATATCTGATTGTGCCGCCACCGCAGTTGTACTGATATCAGTAATAATCGGTGCCGCAACAGATGTTGCAATTGACGGATGGTTTGGTGCGGCGGTATCAATGTTTGTGCTGTTTGCAGGATTCCGCTCTGCATATGAGACTCTGCAGCCCTTGCTCGGCACTCCTCCTGAGGAAAGCTTTGTTAAGGAAATTGAGCAAACCGTTATGGCTCACGAGGCGGTGCTGGGTATCCACGATATGGTCATCCACGATTACGGCCCAGGCAGAAAAATGATGACTCTCCACGCTGAAGTTGACGGCAAAGGCGATATCTTTGCACTGCACAACGAAATCGACATTATCGAGGTTGAGCTGAGAGAAAAGTTTGCCTGTGAGACAGTAATTCATATGGACCCCATCGAGACCGACAACGAAGCTGTAGCACAGTTCAAGTCTATCGTTGTTGATGCTATCAAGGAGATTCACAAGGATGCGACAATCCACGATTTCCGTATGGTGCCGGGTCCCAAGCACAACAATCTGATTTTTGATGCTGTTATCCCCTATGATGTCAAAGACTCAGAGGAGCATCTCAGAGCACAAATCGGCTCCATTATCAAGGACAAATGCCCCAACTGCAACGCAGTTGTCACCATTGACAGACCTTATACTTAATAAGTCTATGTTCTGCCCCCTTTTGTCAAAGGGGGCTTTTTTGTGCCCTGTTACCTATTATAAAGATTGACAAGTTTTCATATAAATGCTATAATTTGTCTATTCTTCATAAGTACAACCTTTGCTATGAGGTATGAGGTAAAGGCAAATTTAGGTGGTACCGCAATTTTCGTCCTCAGAAGCACTATATTCCCCTGTGCTTTTGAGGCTTTTATTTTTTAGGAGTGAGAAACAAAATGACTATTATTGATATGCTGGAGCGTAACGCCCGTGAGTTTGCATCTGATGTTGCTCTGGTAGAGATTAACCCCGGTCAGCCTGAGACAAGACGCCTTACCTGGCGTGACTTTGACCTTGTTCAGGAGACCGAAAAGAAATACTTTCGCCGTGAGATTACATGGAGTGTATTTGACGAGAAGGCAAACCGCTTTGCAAATGCACTGATGGCAAGAGGCATCAAGAAGGGTGACAAGGTTGCTATTCTTCTGATGAACTGCATTGAGTGGCTTCCCATTTACTTTGGTATTCTCAAAACAGGTGCTCTGGCTGTTCCCCTGAATTTCAGATATGCAAGTGACGAGATTGACTACTGTCTGACTCTTGCCGAGTGTGATGCACTGGTGTTCGGCCCTGAGTTTATCGGACGAGTTGAGGATATAGTTGCTACAATCAGCAAGAACCGTTTACTTATTTACACAGGCGGTCAGGGCTGTCCTATGTTTGCAGAAGATTACAACGATATGACTATGGAGTGTTCCTCCCAGTCTCCTGCAGTTCCATTGACAGAGGATGACTTTGCGGCTATCTACTTCTCCTCAGGCACCACAGGCTTTCCCAAGGCAATTCTCCACAAGCACAGAAGCCTGACTCATTCCTGCAAAGTTGAGCAGAATCACCACGGACAGACCAAGGACGATGTGTTCCTGTGCATTCCTCCCCTGTATCACACAGGTGCTAAGATGCACTGGTTCGGAAGCCTTATATCAGGCAGTAAGGCAGTGCTCCTCAAGGGCACAAAGCCCGAATATGTATTCGATGCAGTTTCCAAGGAAAAGTGCACTATCGTATGGCTTCTTGTTCCTTGGGCTCAGGATATACTCAACGCTATGGACTCAGGTGCACTGAAGGCATCAGACTACGAGCTTTCTCAGTGGAGGCTTATGCACATCGGTGCTCAGCCTGTACCTATGAGCCTTATCAAGCGTTGGAAGGAGTACTTCCCCGAGCATCAGTATGACACCAACTACGGACTCTCTGAGTCCATTGGACCCGGCTGTGTTCACCTTGGAGTTGAGAACATCCACAAGGTTGGTGCTATCGGTAAGCCCGGCTATGGCTGGGAGGTCAAGATTATTGGCGAGGACAACCAGCCTGTGCAGCCCGGTGAGGTTGGCGAGCTGTGCGTTAAGGGTCCCGGTGTAATGACCTGCTACTACAACGACGAGAAAGCAACAGAGGCTTCCATCAAGGACGGCTGGCTGTACACAGGTGATATGGCTAAAGAGGACGAGGACGGCTTTATCTTCCTTGTTGACCGTAAGAAGGATGTTATCATCTCCGGCGGTGAGAACCTGTACCCTGTTCAGATTGAGGACTTCCTCAGAGGCCACAACGCTATCAACGATGTGGCTGTAATCGGTCTGCCCGACGAGCGTCTTGGCGAGATTGCGACGGCAATCATTGAGCTTAAAGAGGGCTTTACTGCTACAGAGGAGGAGATAAATGAGTTCTGCAAGGGTATGCCCAGATACAAGCGTCCCCACAGAATTATCTTTGCAAAGGTTCCCCGTAACCCAACAGGCAAGATAGAAAAGCCCAAGCTCCGCGAGATGTACGGTGCCGCAAAGCTTGTTGACGCACAGAACAAATCTTAATTTTATTCAGCAAATCAGGTGTGAGTTTTTCCTTGATAATTCGTCTATAATATAAAGGAACGCTCACACCTTATTTAATAAAAACGGAGGTTATATTATGAAAAAGGTTATTTCAATCTTACTGGCTATGATGATGCTTCTCAGCATTGGTGCTGTGTGCACCTCAGCCTACACCCTGCCCGAAGGCTACGCACTGTCCGCAGATGAGGGTGCGGCATTTGACTCTGTAGAGGGTCAGGTTATCGGATATGTAGGCGATGCTGACGAGTCAAATGATGTATCAATCAAGGATGCAACTGCAATTCAGAAGCATGTTGCAGAGCTTGTGACTATTGAGGGCAACGCTTTACTTCTTGCAGATGTGGATTTTTCCAATGACATCAGCATCAAGGATGCTACTTCTATTCAGAAGTGGATTGCAAAGATTGCAATCGACGAGCCTGTGTTCCATCTTCTTTACAAAGGTGAGGCAGTAGCTACCCTCAGCATTGTCGGCACATGGACGACTACCGCTGATATGGCAGATGTAATCAATGCTGAGATTGCCGCAAGCGGCGACCCCCTGATGGCAGAGCATGTAAACATTGAAACCTTTATGGCTAAAGTTATCTACACCTTCAACGAGGACGGCACCATCACAACTGTATATGATAAGGCAGTGCTTGATGAGAGCGTAGTCAAGGTGAAGAAAGAGCTTGCAGGAGATATGAAGAACTACCTTGAGGCTATTGCTAAGAACAACGGACTCAATATGACAGCAGACCAGATGCTTGCACTTATGGGCTACAAATCAATGACAGAGTTTGTTGATGAGATCCTCTCTGAGGAAACAGTCAATCAGATGGCGGCTCCTACCTCAGGCACATACAAAATCGAAGGCGACAAGCTGTACACAGCTGCAGACGGTGAGGAGTTCACCAACTTCTACGAGGTATTCACACTTACAGACGATACTCTGACACTTACCTCCTGCTCAGATGCAAACTACCAGCACCTCTACCCTGTTGTGTTTGACAGAGTTTAATAACAATCAAATCGGCTCTATAATAAATGTTGGGGTAAGAAAAAGAGCCTACTGAAAAAAAGAGTAAAAAAGTAGAGCATATTTGAAAGAAATCCGTTAAAATGGAGTTGTCTAGAAACCAGAAACGGAGAATCCAATATGCTCTACAAACA
>JAFUJH010000011.1 GCA_017473775.1 Ruminococcus sp. | reverse complement strand
CGTTACGGTGCAAAATGGGTAGCAACAGATATTTCGGAGAATCAGATCGAACAAGCAAAAATTCTTTCAAAGGATATGGAAATCGATTATTTTGTGAGTTCAGCAGAAGCCTTAAATTTTTCTGCTAACTCATTTGATGTGATTACTGCCTGTCAATGCTTTTGGTATTTTGATCATACAAAGACCATGCCCTTGTTTCATAGACTTCTAAAACCCAATGGAAGTATTTTGGTTTTATATATGGCGTGGCTTCCTTTCGAGGATAAAATAGCCGGCGAGAGCGAAAAGCTTGTACTGAAATATAGTCCCAATTGGAGCGGTGCCGGTGAAACGAAGCACCCGATCCATATCCCCGAATGTTATAAAGAAAAATTTGATTTGGTATATCACGAAGAATATCAATTAACAGTGCCTTTTACACGTGAAAGTTGGCACGGAAGAATGAAGGCGTGTCGTGGAGTGGGCGCATCTCTTACACCAACTGAAATCGAAAAGTGGGAACAAGAGCATCTGACCTTGTTAGAAAAAATCGCGCCGAATGAATTTGATGTTTTGCATTATGCAGCAATTGCCGAATTAAAAAGGAAATAATCAAATTCCAATTTGTAGGAGAATATAAATGTCTAAATGGAACACTGATTTGTACTTAAAATTTAAACAACAACGGACACAACCTGCATTAGACTTGGCAAAAAGGATTGAAAGATATAATCCTTTAAGTATCGCAGATTTAGGTTGTGGGCCTGGAAACAGCACAGCGGTTTTAAAATCTGTTTTTCCAAATGCCCGATTGATAGGAATAGACAATTCTGTCAATATGATTGAAAAGGCAAAAACGACCTACACCGATATTGAGTTTAAGTTGGGCGATATTCAAAACTTAAATGAAAAATACGATTTGATTTTTTCTAATGCCTGTTTACAGTGGGTTCCTAATCATAATGTTCTTTTGCCATATTTAATTGAACAGTTAAATGATAATGGCGTATTAGCAGTTCAAATTCCCATAAATGGGAATGAACCGTTATTTAAAATCATAAAGGATACAGCAGAGCAATCAGAATTTGATTTCAGTCAAGCATATTTTGAAAATAACGACGCCCTTCCTCCAAATGAATATTATGAAATTCTATCAATGTGTGCGTCAAGTTTTGATATTTGGGAAACCGTATACTATCACGAAATGTCATCACACGAAGAACTTATAAATTGGGTTAGGAGTACAAGATTGAGACCTTATCTAGATTGTCTTAGCGAAAGCGATAAAAAGATATTTGAGGCGGATTTGCTCAAAAAGGTTAAAGAACAATACTCTGTTATGAAAAATGGCAATGTGATTTTAAAATTCAGAAGATTGTTTTTCGTTGCGATAAAGTAATCAACGACAAATAAGAATTTATCGAACTGATACTATTTTCTGAAGAATAATTAAAAAACGCTAATTTTAGCTCTTTTTTTCAAAAAACAAAGTGGCATCTAAATGGTTCGGAACAGCCAAAAATCCTCGTAACGAAAGTTACGGGGATTTTTACTTTTCACTATTAACTTTTCACTCTTCACTTATTCTTTAAGCACTCGGATTTTTGGAAAGTAATAAGTAATGGTGAATAGTGAAGAAGTTTCGGTGTCTGCTTCGCAGACGGATATAAAAATAGCACCCTATTCCAAAAACGGAATTGGGTGCTATTCTTTTACAAATTCAATTATATCGCTTACATCACAGTCAAGTGCATAGCAAAGAGCATCAAGGGTTTTTGTGTTTATGGCTTCACCTTTTTTCATTCTGTGTAATGTATTTGCAGAAAACCCCTGCTTGAAAATAAGATTATATTCAGTTATTCCTTTTTTAAAAAGTGTTTCATAAAATGGTGCGTAACTAATCATTTTTTATCACCATTTAAATATTATCATACTCAACCTCTTGACTATACTCAAAATATTGAGTATAATCGCATACGAGGTGATTTTATGAATAGCATGCAATTAACAAAACCACGCAACTCAGCTATCGATTTGTTTCGTTATTTGGCTGCATTTATGGTTGTGATTATACATTCAACCTTTTGGCAGGATTGGGGATATTTTGGTTTTTTCTTAGGAAATATTTTCACAAGAATTGCTGTTCCGTTTTTCTTTGCGACATCGGGTTATTTTTATATCAAGGCATTATTAGAGGATTCAAAAATTTTTCTTAAACAATTACTTCACGTTTTTACGATGTATTTTTTTTGGAGTGTTGTTTATTGTTTATTTGATTTTTTTAATCAGATTATTTTAGACAAAGGACAACTTGTGCCGTTTCTTAAAAAAGTTATAGTTGATTTTTTTATATTCGGCAGTACAGGACACTTCTGGTATTTCCCGGCTTTGATAATTTCTATGTGCCTTGTTACCTTAATTTATAAGCTTGGTATAATAAAATTCATTTTCCCCTTATCCTTGCTTTTATATACTATCGGTTGTCTTGGGTGTTCGTATACTGAACTGTTTAATTCAACACCTATTTTAAATAACTTTTTTACTTTTGAATATTTTAACACAATACGGCGTATTTTCTTGATGGCCTTTCCGTTTTTTTCTATGGGATATCTCCTTATAAAATTAGAAAGTAGAAAACATTTAAAAAACAATAAATCTTTGCTTATAGCTTGGTTAGTTGCCTCAATTATGTTTCTCGTTGAAATCTTCACAGTTATATATTTTAAAATTCAAAGCACAATAGTTCTAACCTTCTCTCTTTATTTATTGCTTTTGATAACTATGCTAATATTGATCTACAACCCGCTTGGTAAATATCGACATATTGCAGCCGCAACCCGAGTAATTGCTAATTTCACTTATTATTCTCACCCTCTTATACAACTGTTTTTTACTCTGTTTATAACTTATACAGGTGTGATGTTTCCTGACATTATTGTTTTTTCAGCAACTATAATCATCACTTTTATTATAGGTTTAATATGTCACATGATTATTAAATATAAAAAGTGGAATCTTATTAAACTCATAATCGGATGATTCGTAAACTCTACCTTGCAAAAACCAACTTTAAGTTAGCATCATAATGGTTTGTAACATCCAAACGGATGTCCTTTTTTTGTGTCCGCAAGAACACAACAACATTTGACCGCTTGCGGTCAACATCATTTTGTGCGTAGCACAAACATCATTCCGCAATGCGGACACAAAACGAAGTTGCGACAAGTCGCAAACAGTGTTATGCTTCTCATAAACAGTGTTGCCTTTGGCAAACGATATTGCACTTCGTGCAAAAAACATCCCTCCGCCAACATCGGAATATCACTAAAATCTCCATCAAGATTGATTCGTACGACCGAAGTAACATTTCAAAACATAAATAGAGCAATTAAGGGCAGATATTCTGAAACAAGCTTCAGAGTATCTGCCTTTTTGCATTAAAGGATTATTTATTTTAGTTATGATAAGAAGAACAAGATTTTGTTCTTACAGATATTATTTTTGGAACGCTTGAGGAACTCTCTTGTTATTTTTTTGGAACAGGAGATATGTATAATAATTCCAGACAGGTATGCTTTGCTGCCTGAAAAAAATAATGGAGGCATATTATTATGTACTTTGACGCTATTGCAAAAATCGTTTCAGAACGCACAGGCTGTGATGTAGCTGATGTTAAGCCCGAGAGCACTTTCTCTGAGCTTGGTATCGACTCTCTCGACACAGTAGAGCTTCTTATGAACCTCGAGGACGAAATCGGCATCGAGATTGAGCTTGACCAGAAGGTTGAGACAATTGACGACCTCAACAAGTTCATCCAGAGCAAGCAGGGTTAAAAACTATGATTAAGTCAGAGATTTGCGAAATTCTGGGAATCGAATATCCCGTATTTCAGGGCGGAATGGCTTGGATCGCTGACGGCAAATTGGCCGCTGCCGTGTCCGACGGTGGCGGCCTTGGTATTATTGCCGCAGGTAATGCTCCCGCAGATTATGTGCGTGAGCAGATAAGAATTGCCAAAGCCATTACCAAGAAGCCCATCGGTGTTAACATTATGCTTATGAGCCCCTTTGCCGATGAAGTTGCAGAGGTTGTTATTGAAGAAAAAGTTCAGGTTGTCACCACAGGTGCCGGCAACCCTTCTAAATATATGAAAGCATGGAAAGAGGCTGACATCAAGGTTATTCCTGTTGTTGCTTCTGTTGCTATGGCAAAGCTTATGACTCGCTTAGGTGCAACTGCCCTTATTGCTGAGGGCGGAGAAAGCGGCGGCCATGTTGGTGAGCTTACCACAATTGTTCTTGTTCCTCAGATTTGCGACGCAACAAATCTTCCTGTAATTGCCGCAGGCGGTATCGCCGACGGCAGAGGTGTAGCCGCCGCATTTATACTGGGTGCTCAGGGTGTTCAGCTGGGAACCCGCTTTTTGTGTGCTGAGGAATGTAGTATTCATCCTACTTATAAAGAGAAGATTTTAAAAGCTACTGACCTTTGCACAATGGTTACAGGCAAGCGTCTCGGTCATCCCGTAAGAAGCCTTCGTACCCAATTTGCAAGGGATTATTCAAAGGCTGAGTATGGCGGAATGCCTGACGAAGAACTTGAAAACTTAGCAGTAGGAGCTTTGCGTCTTGCTGTTCAGGAAGGTAACCTTGAGAAGGGTTGCTTCCTTTCAGGTCAGTGTGCCGCTATGGTAAAGAAAGAACAGCCTGCCGCAGAAATTGTCAAAGAAATTATGGAAGAGGCAGAGCCTATCTTAAGAGGTGCAGATAAATGGGTAAAATAGCATTTGTTTTTTCGGGTCAGGGCGACCAGTTTCCAGGTATGGGAAAAGAGCTTTGTGAGCAGTACCCTGTTGCTAAAGAGGTTTTTGACCTTTGCGATTCTTTAAGGGAGGGTACCTCAAAGCAGTGCTTTGAAGGCACAGCCGATGAACTTAAAGAAACTAAAAACACCCAGCCTTGTTTATTTGCAATGGAACTTGCTGCTTGTGAGACCCTTAAGTCCAAAGGCATCATCCCCGATGCTGTAGCAGGCTTTTCTTTGGGCGAGGTAGTAGCCGCCACTGTTTCAGGTGCATTTTCAAAGAAAGACGGCTTTGCTCTTGTTTGCAAAAGAGGCGAATTAATGCAGGCTGAAGCTGACAAGTTCGACACTTCCATGGTGGCTGTAGTAAAACTTACAAACGAGCAGGTTGAGGAAATTGCAGGTAAATTCACAAACATTTTCCCTGTAAACTTCAATTGTCCGGGTCAGGTTACTTGCTCAGGACTTACTGCTGAAATGGCTCCGTTTGTAGAGGAAGTAAAAGCAGCAGGCGGCAGAGCAGTTCCCCTTAAGGTCAAGGGTGCTTTCCATTCTCCCTTTATGAAGGCTGCAGCTGAGGCTTTTAAGACCGAAATTCAGAACACAGAGATCAAAGACATTGAAATCCCCCTCTATTCCAACAAAACAGCTCAGGTTTATGAAGGCGATGTTGCTGAACTTCTGTCAAGCCAGATTTGCTCACCTGTTAAGTGGGAGCAGATTATCCGTAATATGATCGCTGAAGGCTTCGATACATTTGTTGAAATAGGCCCCGGCAGGACTCTTACAAATATGATTAAGAAAATTGACCCTGACGCTCACGCTCAGACAGTTTTTGAAGTTTTAGCGGAGGTGTAAAGATGCTTAAAGATAAAGTAGCAATAGTAACCGGTGCTTCCCGTGGTATAGGCGAAGCAATTGCAAGAAAATTTGCATCCTTAGGTGCTGATGTTGCTATTGTTTATGCAGGAAGTCAGGATAAAGCCGAAGCAGTAGCAAATGCTTGTGCCGAAAGCTATGGTGTTAAAGCAAAGGCTTACAAGTGTGATGTTGCAGACTTTGAGGCTACCAAAGAGTTGGTGTCTCAGGTTAAGGACGACTTCGGCACAGTGCACATTTTGGTAAACAATGCAGGCATTACAAAAGACGGTCTTATTGCAATGATGAAAGAAGACTCCTTTGACGATGTAATAAACACCAACCTCAAGGGTGCTTTCAATATGATAAGACACTTAACCGGTATTTTTATGCGAAACCGCGAGGGATGTATCATCAACATTTCTTCAGTAGCAGGTATTATGGGTAACGCAGGTCAGGCAAACTATTCTGCCTCCAAAGCAGGTCTTATCGGACTTACAAAAAGTGTTGCCAAAGAGCTTGCAGCCAGAGGCGTAAGATGCAACGCAATTGCCCCCGGTTTTATCGCCACAGATATGACCGAAAGTCAGGCAGACAGCCCCCTTTTGAAGATGATACCCTTAGGCAGAATGGGCGAAACAGAAGACATTGCCGAGGCCGCTGCATATCTTGCCACAGCTAAATATGTAACAGGCGAGACCTTGCGGGTAGACGGCGGCATAGCTATGTAAAACTCAATTAAAAATCCAACTTTTTTTATAAACAGGAGGACAACATGGAAAACAGACGAGTAGTTGTAACGGGCTTAGGTGCAGTTACTCCCGTGGGTAATAATGCAGAAACCACTTGGGAAAGCCTTAAAAACGGTAAAAACGGTATTGCACCCATTACACTTTTTGATACAGAAAAATTCAAGGCAAAGCTTGCCGCAGAGGTAAAGGACTTCGACCCCTTGGAGTATATGGAGGTTAATGATACTCTCCGTACTGACCGTTTTACTCAGTTTGCAGTAGCCGCCGCTCAGCAGGCAGTTGATGAAAGCGGTGTGGCAGGCACTGTAGAGCCTGAACGGTTTGCAGTTCAGATGGGTACAGGCATCGGCGGTATCGGCACCTTCGAGACAGAGCACACAAAGCTTATGGGAAAAGGTCCCAGACGCGTTTCCCCTCTTTTTGTTCCCATGATGATAGCCAATATGGCATCAGGTATGATTGCTCTGCGTCACGATTGTCGCGGTTCAGCTCAGCCCTGTGTTACAGCCTGTGCATCAGGCAGTAACGCTATCGGTGAGGCAATGCGTCTTATCCGTCACGGCTATGCTGACGCAGTAATCACAGGCGGTGCAGAGGCTTCTATTACTGCTTCTGCTGCTGCAGGCTTTATTAACTGTCAGGCTTTATCCGTAGCAACAGACCCCGACGAGGCTTCTCTTCCCTTTGACAAACGAAGAGGCGGTTTTGTAATGGGCGAAGGTGCAGTTGCACTTGTTCTTGAAGAATATGAGCACGCTAAAGCTCGAGGTGCAAAGATTTATGCAGAGGTTTGCGGTTACGGCTCAACCTGTGACGCATACCACATCACCGCTCCCCACCCTGAAGCAAGAGGCGGTGCCGCCGCTATGGTGGAGGCTATGAAAGAAGCAAACTTCACAGATGCAGATGTAGTTTACATAAATGCTCACGGCACAGGCACACCTATGAACGACAAAATCGAGACAGTTGCCATTAAGAAGGCTCTTGGCGAAGAAAACGCAAAAAAAGCTTATGTCAGCTCTACAAAGTCTATGACAGGCCATATGCTCGGTGCCGCAGGTGCTATTGAGGCTTTGGCTTGTATCAAAGCACTCGAGGAGGGAATTATCCCCCCTACAATCAATCTGAAAGAGCAGGATGAGGTATGTGACCTCAACTGCGTTCCCAACACAGCTGTAACTGCTGATATTACTTTAGCTCTTTCAAATTCTTTAGGCTTCGGCGGACACAACGCCTGCCTTGCATTCAGAAAGGTGTAACTTATGAACGAGACAGACATCAGAAAATACGCAGAACTTATGCAGGAGCTTGGCTTAACAGGCTTGGAAATCACCGAAGATAACAGGGTTGTCCGTTTAGAGCGTTCTTTCCCTCAGACAGTCAGAGAAACCGTTACTGTAGAGGCTGCGGCTCCCCAGGCAGTTTCTCAAGCTGTACCTGCAAACACAGATTATATCAGCGTTACCTCTCCACTTGTAGGCGTGTTTTATGCTGCTCCTGCCGAAAATGCCGAGCCATATGTCAATATCGGCGACAAGGTAAAAAAGGGTCAGACCCTTTGCATTGTTGAGGCTATGAAACTTATGAACGAGATTATCGCCGAGGAAGATGGCGAGATTCTTGAAATCTGCGTTACTAACGGTCAGGTTGTAGAGTTCGGCACAGAGCTTTTCCGCATTAAGAGGTAAGGTTATGAATAAAGAAGAAATCATGAAGATTCTTCCCCACAGGGAAGATATGCTTCTCCTTGACGAGGCAGAAAGCAAAGACGGTCAGGCTGTAGGCAAATACTTTGTCCGCGGTGACGAGTTCTTTTTAAGAGGACATTTTCCCGAAAACCCAATTGTTCCCGGTGTAATCCTCTGCGAAATTTTAGCACAGTCCTGCTGTGTACTTCTGCAGGATAAAATGAAAGAGGGCACCACTCCTGTTTACACAGGTCTTAATAAGGTAAAGTTCCGCAACCCTGTCCGTCCCGGCGACACAATCATCACAAATTGTAGCATCACAAGAGCAAAGCATCCCTTTTACTTTGCCGAGGGTACGGTAAAGGTTGACGACAAGCTTTGCGTTTCTGCTGAATTTTCTTTTGCTATTACAGGTGAATAAATATGTTCTCAAAAATTCTTATTGCCAACCGAGGCGAAATCGCTGTCCGCATTATTCGTGCTTGTAAGGAAATGGGTGTAGCTACTGTGGCTGTGTATTCCGAGGCTGACAAAAATGCCCTGCATGTAGCCCTTGCAGACCAGAGCTATTGCATAGGCTCTTCTGAAGCCTCCGACAGCTACTTAAACGAAAATCAGATTATAAGTACTGCAATTTTAGCAGGTGCTCAGGCTATTCACCCGGGCTACGGTTTTCTTTCCGAAAATGCCCATTTTGCTCGCCTTTGTCGCAAAAACGGACTTGTTTTCATAGGTCCCGACCCCGACAGTATGGAGCGGTTAAGCGACAAAGCAGTGTTAAAGGAGCTTATCAGAGGCACTGGGCTTTCTGTTATTCCGGGTACTTCTGCTGTAGCAAGTGTAGAAGATGCAAAAAAAGAAGCCGCTAAAATCGGTTATCCTGTAATGCTCAAGGCTTGTGCAGGCGGTGGCGGCAGAGGCATTCGCCTTATCCGTGCAGAGGAAGACCTTGAAGATGCTTATCTTCAGGCTACAACCGAAGCTATCAGTGCCTTTGGCGACGGCAGTGTATACCTTGAAAAATACATTTTCCCTGCCCGTCATGTAGAACTACAGATTCTTGCTGACGAGCACGGCAATGCAGTGTGCCTTGGAGACAGAGACTGCTCTCTGCAAAGAAGAAACCAGAAACTTATTGAGGAAACCCCCTCCCCTGCAGTAAGCAAGGAACAGAGGGCTAATATTATTGAGCTTGCAGTTGATGCGGTTAAGAAGATCGGATATGTAGGTGCAGGCACTCTGGAGTTTCTCCTTGATAAAGAAGGCAACTTCTGGTTTATGGAAATGAATGTAAGGCTTCAGGTAGAGCACTCCGTAACCGAAATGCTCACAGGCTTTGACCTTGTAAAGTGGCAGATTCGTATTGCCGCAGGTATTCCTTTAGGCTTTACTCAGGACGAAATCAAAATCAGAGGCTCTGCCATAGAGTGCCGCATTAATGCCAAGGCTTGCGGCAAGCTAAAGATGCTGCATGTACCCGGTGGCCCTTCGGTGCGCTTTGACACCTGCCTTATTGAGGGCACAACGGTTTCTCCCTACTACGATTCACTTTTAGGCAAGCTTATTGTTTATGCAAAAACCAGAGAAGAAACCCTGAGAAAAATGCGTGCATCCCTGTGTGAGCTTGTTATCGACGGTATTCCCACAAACATCGAAGAACAGCTCAGTCTTATTGGTGATGACCGCTTTATTTCAGGTGATTACGACTTAACATTTATGGGTAACAGGTGATTATATGGCTCTCATAAATTTTTTAAAACCTAAAAACCAGCTTGAAGAAGGCGGCAGAAATTCGGCCCCTGTTCATGAGGATGCAGGCGAACCTGAAAAAAATTGTCCCAACTGCCACAAGGATATTCCATTAAGCAGACTGTGGGCAAACGACCTTGTGTGCTCCTGCGGATATCATTTCAGAATGAAAGCACGCCATCGTATCAAACTTATTACAGATAAAAACAGCTTTCACGAGCTTTACGGTTCGCTGAAATCCGAAAATCCCCTCAGCTTCCCCGGCTACAAGGACAAGGCAGAAACCGCCAGAGTAGCCAGCGGTGAAGAAGAGGCAGTTATCTGCGGTACTGCAACTATAGGTAATCAGAAGTGCTGTCTGTTTGTAATGGAAAGCTACTTTATGATGGGCAGTATGGGCAGTGCAGTTGGCGAGAAAATCACCTCCCTTTTTGAGTATGCCCTGAAACATCGGTTACCTGTTGTGGGATTTACTGTTTCAGGCGGTGCAAGAATGCAGGAGGGACTTTTATCCCTTATGCAGATGGCAAAGACCAGTGCCGCTGTTAAGCGTCACTCTGATGCAGGACTTCTTTACATTGCGGTCCTCACCGACCCTACCACAGGTGGTGTAACTGCAAGCTTTGCTATGGAGGCAGACATCATCCTTGCCGAGCCCGGTGCTACAGTAGGTTTTGCAGGCAAAAGGGTAATTGAACAAACCACAAAGAAAACTCTCCCCAAAGAGTTCCAGACTTCTGAATTCGTATTAAAGCACGGATTCATAGATAAAATTGTTGCAAGACAGAATCAGAAGAAGATGCTTTCTCTTCTTCTTAAAATGCATAACGGAGGGTAAGATATGAGTGAAAAACCTTATGAAAGAGTAAAACTTGCCCGCGAAAGTTCAAGACCAACAGGTCTTGATTACATTAAGAATATTTTTTCAAGCTTCATAGAATTTCACGGCGACAGAAGATATTCAGACGATCTGGCAATTGTAGGCGGTATTGCACAGCTTAATTCAACCCCTGTAACCGTTATTGCCATTGAAAAGGGCCACACCGCCAAAGAGCGTACCGTCCGAAACTTCGGTGCTCCTCATCCCGAGGGTTACCGCAAAGCCTTGCGTCTTATGAAGCAGGCTGAAAAATTCGGCAGACCTGTTATCTGTTTTATTGATACCTCAGGTGCTTATTGCGGAATTGGTGCCGAAGAACGCGGTCAGGGTCAGGCAATTGCCGAAAACCTAATGGAGATGTCAACCCTTTGCGTTCCCATAATCTCAATTTTAATCGGTGAGGGCGGCTCAGGCGGAGCACTTGCACTTGCCGTTGCCGACAGAGTATGGATGCTTCAGAACAGCGTGTACTCTGTAATTTCACCCGAAGGCTGTGCAAGCATCCTGTGGAAAGATTCTGCCAAGGCAGATATTGCCGCCCAGAGCCTTAAACTTACTGCAGAAGATGCAAAAAGTTTAGGTGTTATTGAACGCATTCTTTCCGAAAAAGATTTGGGTAAAAAGGAATTTTACCTGAGAATCCGTAAGCTTCTCACCGATGAACTCAGCGTGCTTTCTCAGGATTTGGACTTAGTTTCCAGAAGATATGACCGTTTCCGCAAAATAGGTGGAAATGCGATCAAGGAGTGATTCAAGTGAGTATATACAAAAGATTTTGTGCCGAGGTTTTTGACTCCAACGGTAACCTCAGCAAAATTACACTTAACTTTCCCGATAACTTCAACTTCGGTTATGATGTTGTAGATGCTATTGCCCTTGAGACCCCCGACAAACGGGCAATGGTATGGTGCAACACCGAAAACGAAGAGCATATATTTACATTTGCTGACATAAAGAATTACAGCAACAAAATGGCAAATGTTTTCAAAAATGCGGGTATCTCCCGAGGCGACAGAGTCATAGTTATTTTAAAACGCCATTACGAGTATTGGTTTGCCGCCATTGCCCTGCACAAGTTAGGTGCAGTTATGATTCCTGCAACTCATATGCTTACTGTCAACGACCTTGTTTATCGACTTAACGCATCTGATGTGAAGGCTGTTGTCTGCACTTATCAGAATGATGTTCCCGAAAAAATCAGAGAAGCAATAGCAGAGACCAACCTTAATCCTCAGCTATTCTGCGTACAGAATAGTACCGACGGATTTGTGGATTTAACATCCGCTATGAAAGAAGCAAGCGAGGATTTCCCCCGTCAGCCTACCTTGGCAACAGACCCGATGCTTCTTTATTTTACCTCAGGTACAACAGGATATCCCAAGGGTGTTATCCACGATTTTGCTTATCCTCTGGCTCATATTGTCACAGCCAAATACTGGCATCAAGCAGAAGACGGAGGACTTCACTTTACAGTTGCAGAAACCGGTTGGGCAAAAGCAAGCTGGGGCAAGATTTACGGCCAGTGGCTTGCAGGCTCTGCAGTTATGGTTTACGATTTTGACAACTTTGACCCCAAGCAACTGACAGGTGTTATCAACCGCTATGGTGTAACCTCTTTCTGTGCACCTCCCACGGTTTACAGATACTTAGTCCGTAAGGGTATTCCCTCTATGCCCACATTAAAGCACGCCTCTACAGCAGGTGAGATGTTGGCTACCGAGGTGTTCCGCAAATTCTCAGAGCGAACAGGTCTTGAGCTTTGCGAAGGCTACGGACAGACCGAAACCACACTACTGCTTGCTAATTTTAAAGGCAGTACCCCTGTTGAAGGTTCAATGGGCACACCTTCACCTTTTTACAATATAGAGCTGAGAGGTAAAAACGGTGAAAAGGTAGATGTAGGCGAAATCGGCGAGGTTGTAATTATTCCCGAAGAAGAGGGACGGCAGGTAGGTGTTTTCAGCGGTTACCTTGATAACAAAGAACAGTTTGACTATGTATGGCGTGGCGGAGTCTACCATACAGGAGATGCCGCATATATGGATGAAAACGGCCACTATTGGTTCCACGGTCGTTTTGATGATATCATCAAAACAGGCGGATTCAGAGTAGGCCCCTACGAAGTTGAAAATGTGCTCATGGAACACGAGGCTGTTGTGGAGTGCAGTGTTATCGGTGTTCCCGATGCTTTACGAGGTCAGGCTATAAAAGCAATTATCGTATTGGGTAAGGGATACAAACCTTCAAAAGAGCTTGAACTTGAAATCAGAGATTTTACAAATCAGCGTCTTGCAGAGTACAAGTGGATTCGTATAATCGAATTTGTCGAGGAAATGCCCAAGACCATCAGCGGTAAAATCCAGAAGAGCATACAGAGACAGACTCAATAAAACTTTAACTTTCACCTCTTCTTTAATTGCGATGCGAGAAAAAGTATGGTACAATAGTACCATACCGCATCAAGGAGACACTATGAACAACACACCTATATTTACAGATGATATATTAGGTCAGAGCATAAGCGGATTTCATGTTTATGCTCTGACTTCTTGTGTTTTATTAAGTTACGCAAGCGAAAATTTAGCCACTATGACAGGCTTTCAGACTTCAGAACTTTTAACTGTTTATCCCGAGCTTATTCATGAAGATGACAAAAAGGCTTTCGGAGAATTTATCAAAGAATTGTCCGAGAAGCCTCAGACAAAAACTCTGGAGTACCGACTTAAAAAAAGCGATGGTACCTATATCTCAGTCAGCGACACTACTACCTCAAGACTTCTCGAAAACAACGAGTCGGTGGGTTATTCGGTGCTTACGGATATTACAGAGATAAAAAAAGAAAACGACAATCTGCGGTTTTTAAGCGACACAGTTCCCTGCGGATTTTTAAAATACACCTGTGAAAAGCATCCTAAACTGACATACATCAATAAACGGATGATGGACATTCTCCGTTTCCCCGAAACAAAGGACGGCGAAATGGATTACATGGAGCTTTGCAAAGACAACATCTTCCTTATGATTCCTATGGAGGACAGGCGTCGTTTTACACTTTACCTCAACCGCGTCTATACCGCAGGTGCACCTATTGCAGGTGAGATGACACTTCTTCGTTGTGACGGCACAAGGGCCCATATTTTCGGTTGGGTTACCAAATGCAAAAACGAACAAGGAGTTGAAGAGTTCCAGAGCGTATGTATGGATGTAACCGAGCGACACCGTGCCAAGAAGATAAGTGAAGAAAAGCGTTACATCAAGGCACTTTCCGATGTTTATGACAAGATTTTTGAATATAACCTGAGGGACAACACTGTAACCTGTCTTTACGGCAAGGATTCGCCTATGTTCCGTTGGATAGAAAATATCCCGATGCAAATGGACGAAGCCACCGAAAAGTGGATTACAGATACAGTGGTTGAAGAAGACCGTCGCTCTATCCGTGATTACTTTATAGCTTTCAAGGAGAAGAAACTGTACGACGGCACCAAGCCCCATCAGATTACCTACAGGGGAATTTCCTCCGATGGCAAGGTTAAAACCTACATCGGCGTTTTTATTAAAACCGACGACACAAAAAGCCTTTACTGTTGCCGTTGTGTTTCAGACTCCGAGGAAGCTCTTGCACTCAGAAACGAAAATATTCATCTTAAAGAAAATATGCAGGAGCTTGTTTTAAGATTTTCTGAGGGTATAGCTGCTTTCGAGGTAATGGGCGATATGGTAACTCCGCTATATACCAGTGAAAACGCCTGTGAATTTTTCGGCATAGACAAGGAAGCGTGGCTCCCTTTGATGCAGAAGGGTACTCCTATAAGCGAGTTTGTTTCCAGAAGCGATGTTGACTTAGAGGTCTTATCTGAGCTTCTGCGAACAGGTGAGGCAGAGTTTACATACTTTGATTTAAGTCGTAAGGAAAACCGCCGTATCAAAGCAATCTGCTCGCCTAAATCCCCGAATGCTTCTCCCCGTTATGTTCTGCTTTACAATGTTGATGAACAGAGCAAAGACAAAGTTGACGAGCACAGCAAAAAAGGCACGGTTTCTATCCGTACCTTCGGCTATTTCGATGTGTTTGTTGACGACAAAGCCGTTGCCTTCCGCAATAAAAAAAGCAAGGAGCTTTTTGCACTTCTGGTTGACCGCAAGGGAGGCTTCGTCACAAGCGAGGAAGCCATAAGCTTTTTATGGGAGGATGAGCCTGTTACTCCTGTTACACTTTCCCGTTACCGCAAGGTTGCCCTGAGGCTTAAAAACACCCTTGAGGAATACGGCATCTCAGATGTTGTTGAGGTTGTAGACGGCAAGCGAAGAATCGTTACCGAAAAGGTTCAGTGCGACCTTTTCGACTACCTGACAGGCAAAGAAGAACACTCCTCGCTTTTTAAGGGCAGTTACCTTTCCAACTACAGTTGGGGTGAAACCACCCTTGCCGAACTTATGGGAAATATGTTCTATTAATCTTTCTTTGCTCAACTTGCGAATATAATATTAGATTTGCGTCAGCAAAAATATCACTCCGTCAATGCGTAGCATCACTAAAAACACATAAGCACCTGACTCCATTCACAACGGATTCAGGTGCTTATTCTTTTACAAATTCTATTATATCGCAGACGGCGCAGTCCAGTGCATAGCAAAGTGCATCCAGAGTTTTTGTGCTGATTGCCTCACCCTTCTTCATTCTGTGGAATATAAAGAATTCATTTATTCTATAAGATAATTATCTTCAAACCGTCTGAGTTGCTCAGGCGGTTTGTTTTTTGCAGGTATTATTTTATTTTCTATACAAGCTGTGCTTTGTTTTGTCAACAAACAACACTCCTTGCAATTTAGGCTGTACATTGCTATAATTGAATTATATACAATTCCGATGTCGGAGAGTTTTATTATGCTTGATATTCTATTTGTTATTCCATCCAAAAAGCCAACCCTCCGCGAGGAAAGCGGCGGCACCCTGTTGCTGTGCACAATCCTCAGGCAAAATGGAATAAACACAGATATTTACAGATACTTTGAGGCTGACAGTGACGGGGGCTTTTCTGACTTTGTTGAGCAGACCGCTGCCAACATTCTGAGCCGCAATCCTACTATCGTCTCCTTCTACTGCAGGTGTGACTGCTTCCTTGCTAACATCAGAATCGCCGAGAGGCTCAAGGCTCAGCGACAAGACTTGATAATCATCTTCGGCGGACCTCAGGCAGATGCCTCATCCCTTGAGACTATAAGGGAGATTCCTTGGGTTGACTACTGCTCAAGCGGCGAAGGCGAGACTACCATATACCCCTTGGTAAGTTCTCTGCTTGGCGGCGAGGATGTGAGCGACATCTGCGGACTTACATACAAAAACAAGGACGGCAATATTATACGCACTCCCCGTCCTGCACTGATTCCCGACCTTGACAAAAATCCCGACATTGACTATTCCATAGTCCCCGACAGTATTATGGGAGCAGACAAAAACTCAGAAATTCACATCGAGGTAGGCAGAGGCTGTCCCTTCAACTGTGCTTACTGCTCCTCAAGCATTTTCTGGCAGCGTACCTTCCGACTTAAAAGCATCAATAAAATAGTTGAGGAAATCGCCTTCTTCCACAGAGTCCACGGCTTCAACCGCTTTCTGCTTAATCACGACCTGTTCACTGCCAACAAGAAACGGGTTCTTGAATTCTGCAAGGCTCTGAAGGATAACAACCTTAACATTAAATGGATATGTTCTGCCCGTGTAGATACTCTGGACGAGGAGACCATCTGTGCTATGGCGGACTCGGGACTTCACGAGGTTTTCCTGGGAATTGAAACAGGCTCTCCCCGTATACAGAAGGCGGCTCACAAGAACATTAAAAGGGACGATGTGCTCAGGGTTACAAAGCTTCTTGTAAAGCACAACATCAGGGCTGTCTCCTCCTTTATGTACGGCTTCCCCGACGAGACCGAGGAGGACCTGGAGCAGACCCTGCAACTTGCCTACGATGTATACAAAAACGGCATCGGAAGGTTGCAGTTCCACCTATGTGCTATCCTGCCGGGTACAGAATACTACTCTCTCTACAAGGACTCGCTGGTGTTTGCAACCACTCAATCCAACATTGTGGGAGATTTCGGTCTTGCTGAAAACTACGATTTCGTCAGAAGCCATCCCGACCTGTTCCCCTACTACTACGAGTACTCAAGCCCTCTGAGGGACAAATGTGCGAACCTTGACAAGTTTATGCCTGTCTGCATAGGCTTGTACGATATTATGCTCACTCTGGACGAGGACAAGTTCAAGGGACTCCGCCTCTTTGACCTGTACCTTGCATTCAGAAGTGCCAACGAATCTCTGATTGCAAAGGAGCAAATCACCTCAGTCACCACTGACAACTATGTTCAGCTTGTCTGCAATTATCTGTCAACCCTCTATGATGAGGAGGATGTCACCAAGCTTCGTGAGATATTCACCTTTGCCAACGATATGAATGCTATGAGCAAGGATAAGCAGATGGTTATGAATGTACGAAGCTACAACGCAGACCTGAAGGCATATCACGAGAAGAAAAGCCTGTCTCAGATAGCAATAAAGCCTGTTATGGTATACTTCCGCAAACAAAACGGACAGATATCCTATGTGATAAAATAACAGTAAGAAATCCAAAAGGAGGCTATTATGGTATACTTATACGACATCTTATTATTCCTTATTCCCATACTCTCTATTGTTTTCTTTATTATCTCTCTGGTAATGTATATCAGAATTGTAAAGCAAAATAAAAAATGTCCTGATTCAACACTGAAACCAAAAATCACTGCCTGGAAGATACTTCTTATAATCTCCTCAGTAATCGCAGTCATTATGCTTGCATTCATCATCTCCATTATCGTTCTGATGTATATGGTAGTTGCTTATATGTAAGGTGACGATATGAAAGCAAAGACCTTTACCTTTATACTGATTGCACTCATTGCCCTATGCCTTGTGTGCACAGTTGCACATCTGATATATGCAATCTACGCTTATCAGCACTGCTCTATCATCTACTTTATCGGAGAGGAGCTGTGGTGATATGAAAAAGACTACTCTCCTTCTCAGGCAAATTCTTGCACTGATACTGGCACTTGTTGTTTTCTTTGCCTTTAACCTGAGCGTGTATATGCTCCTGACCAAAAGGCTTGCAAATAATTTCAGCTCCGCTTCTCAGGCAAAGATGATTGATGTAGAGAGCTTCCTGCCCTTTGAGGAGAACTCCGACCTTGCACAGATTGACTCCTCACTGAAGCTTACAGATAACCTGCCTGTGCTTGACGGTGCAGCGGCACTCCTTCCCGTGTATGCATCTGTAATCCACAATGTATACCCCGAGGGCTCAGTGACCTATGAGGGAGGCACCTTCTCTGATGATAATTTCTACGGAGAGAACTTTGCTCCTGACAGCAAGATGCAGTACAAAAACACAGTAAGAGGTTACACCGCCATTGTGGACGGCACCACGGACATTCTTTTCTGTGCCGCTCCGTCTCAGGAGCAGAAACAGTACGCAGAGGACAAGGGTGTGGAGCTTGTATATGTACCCGTAGGACTTGAGGCGTTTGTGTTCTTTGTAAACGAGAACAATCCTGTTGATAACCTGACTGCCGAACAGATAAGAGGCATTTACTCAGGTAAGTACACCAACTGGTCTGAGGTTGGCGGTGCAAACCGAATTATCAACCCGGTAAGCCGACTTGAAGGTAGTGGAAGTCAATCAGCTATGAACGCTTTTATGAAGGATGAGGAGATTGCCCCCAAGTCTCCCCTTGCAATCACAGGTGCATCCATAGGATTTTCCTTCCGCTACTATATGGACGGCATTGTTGGCAATGAAGGCGTAAAGATGCTGTCTATGAACGGAGTCTACCCCAGTGCCGAGAATATCCAAAACGGCACCTACCCTGTTATTGCACAGTTTTACGCCATATACAGAGCCGACAACACAAACGAGAACATCCCCACCCTCATCGACTGGCTTCTCTCAGACGAAGGCCAGTCCCTCATCGAAGAAAGCGGCTATGTCCGAATAAACTAAGACCAATTCACTCCATAGCAATTGATACAGTTCTTCACGGCACTTATATCTGACACCTACCGACATTACTGAAAAGTAGTGTCGGTTTTCTTTTTGCACACACCTCAGGGATACAAATTTCAACGATTTCTCTTTTATTGTCTAAAGTACACAAAAGGAAAACCCTACTTTTTTGCAAATCAACAGAAATTTAACAAAGTTGTCCTTTTTGTTTGATTTTTTGACATTTTCTCTTGACATTGCTTTCATTATGTAGTATTATTTTTCTATTAAAATTTATATAAAGTTCATAGTTTTTACATTTTCAGCCGACTTTTTTCGGCATATAATTATATTTTTAGGGGTGTAAGTATGAATTTTTTGAAAAAAATTGCAAAACGACTGGTACTTGGGGTTTTATGCCTGTCCATTCTGGTAAGCATATGCTGTATCGGCACATCTGCTGCTTCGATTTACACCAGACCTGATAAGCACATCTATCTGGTTATGGATGATTCGGGCAGTATGGAAGGTGTCTCTGAGCATGACGCCAACTACTCACTCCAGACACTTCTTGCAATGACTGACAAAACCGACACGGTAGATCTGTACTTTCTTAATTCCAAGTCAACAAAAATCGGCGAGCTTGACCTTACAAACAAAAGCAACAAGATGCTTGAAAATGTACGAGTCAACTATCCTTCTGCAGAAGGCGGCACTCCCTATGATGTTGTTATTCAGGCTCAGAAGGACCTGAAAAATGATGTCAAGGACAACTCAGACGATGAATACTGGCTCATAGTAGTAACAGACGGCGGCTTCGGCTCTCCTTCGATGGACTACGAGGCAGACCTTGTTACCTTCTCTGAAACACAGCTCAAAAACGGAACCTATCCTCAGATTCTCTGCGTAGCTATCAATAACTATAGCTTTATATCTCAAGGCAACAGAAAGGATAACCTGAGTGCTGTTGAAGGTGCTGATGTTATCACCTCAATGAACGAGGCTGCTAAAATCATTTCTGACAGAATTGAGATTGCAGACACCAAACTGTCTTCTGACGGAAAAAGTCTCAGCTTTACTACTCCTTACCCTGCCAAGAACATTATAATTCTGGCACAGAAGACTAAGACAAGTATCACAAACTACTCCTGCAGTACTGACCTTAAAACAGACGAGGCTTATGAGGTTGTAAATCCTAACACCAACACTCCCTCTACCGTCTGCTTTGTTACAGAGAAAAGTGGCGGAAGTATCCCTTCCGGTAAGGTTTCCTTTGACTTTTCAAACAGCCTTGACGCATCAAATACAGTTGTGCTGATTGAGCCTGCAATTGCTCTTACCGCTCACTTTTACAATCAGGACGGTAACGAGTGCGACCCTCAGGACCTGAGAGTCGGTGAAAGTGCAAAGCTTGTTTTCACGATTTGTGACCCTTCTACCAATCAGCCTATCGACGAATCCACCATTGACGGCGGTGTAAGCTATTCTGCTGATATCAACGGAACAACCTACAATGACAACGAGATTGACTTTATGATTGATTCCAAGGACCTTGTTGTTGATATGTATGCTCAATTTACAGACGGCTTTACTCTTGATATACATAAAGAATTTCTCGACCTTGAGGATATGACTCTTATCTCAATGGTTGTTTCTGATGGCGGTAATTTTTCTGAGGACCTTTATTCTCTGGATGACTCAGATTTTATAACCATCACCCCTTACGCAAACGGTAACGCATTTACTTCTGACCTTATCAACAAATCAAACCTTAAAATCACAGGTGATAATCCCCTCACCTCCCGATTTGAAATAAAACCAAATCCCGACTCAGGCACATTCACAATCCATCCCAAGGGCGGTATCTTCAAGGTTTTCACTCCTTATGTTACTGAGCTTGAGGTTACACTTGAGCCTCCTATCGGCGATACCGTTACCGAAAGAGTAACCGTTGAACTGACAGGTCCCCGTAACTGGATTCCTTTCATTCTCACTATTCTCGGAATTCTTGTTTTGATTTACCTTATTATAGTGTATTCCTATAAAAAGAAATTTCCTCTGGATTTGAGACTGTACTCCTATCAGATTGCTGAATACGGCGTTCCCATAAATGTTAAGACCACCACTTGCAAAGCAAAAACTGTATTCCATCCCGGTGTAATTGACCTTGCATCAGCTTTGCCTCACTTTGGTCCCTTTAAAATCCGACTCAGCTCCGTAAGCAGCAGCTATGGCGACCTGATTCTTATTGCAAACGGAAACACAGCTTTTGTACAGAATGTTAAAAAGATTTCTGTTGATAATCCCAACGACGCAAACGCTCCCGTTGCCAACCCCTTGCTGGGCAATACAACCGGTCAGTATGGAGCAGTTGAAGCACCGGGTCATCTGCAATACAAGATTCTTCCTGCTAGTCAGGAGATTGACGGTCTCAGTGTTGACTATGCTGACCAGGTTGCATTCGGCGGCGGCGCTGTAAATCACAAATACAAAAATATCCTTATTATTAAGGATGGCGAATTCCTTCAGGAACAGCCCTACTCCCCCAACTATCCCAAGCTTCAGCTGAGATATGTCAGGAAGCGCACACAGAAGAAAAACAGAGAAATCTGATAAAAGGAGATTATAACTATGGAAACAAACTATGTAAGCAATGCACCTGTCAGTGCATACAGACCCAAGCAAGTACTTCTTCTCGGACTTGGCGGCGTAGGCGGTAGAATTGTCAATGCAATTATGTCTAAAGTCCCTGCTGAATTCAGGCCCTATACTCAGGCAGTTGCAATCGACACTGATATCGGTGAGATGAAGCTTCTGAAAAACATCCCCTTGGAAAATCAGATTCTCCTCGGTGCAAACACAACCGTCGGAAAATATATGAGAGAGAACCCTGATGTAGGCGACTGGATGGTTAAGGGTCAGCAGCTTGACCTCATCAGAAACCGTAACACCAAGAACGGCGCAAAGCAGATTCGTATGGTATCCCGTATTGCTCTGCGTGCCACAAACTCTCAGGGACATCTTGGTAAAAGAATAGAAAATGCCATTAACAAGCTCAACGCAGTTGACGGCAAATCAGAGGGAAGCGGTCTTCTTGTTCTTGTAGTCTGCTCAATCGCAGGCGGCACCGGTGCAGGTACTGTAATCCAGGTTCCCATCTATCTTGAAGAAGCAATCAAAAACGCATACGACAGCGACAATGTACAGTTTGAGTGTGCTATGCTTATGCCCAACGCCTTCTCCACCACACTCTCTACAGAAAACTTCAAAAGTGGTAAGGTAAACGGCTACGCTGTACTCAGAGAGCTTATGTCTTTGAACACAGGCAGAATGAGACGATTTGAGTATTTTGAGCCTCACGAGGTAGACACAGCCGACGAAAGATGTGCCCCCTACGGCAGAGTTATGCTCTTTGACAGCAAAAACGGCAAGGGCGAATCAATCACAGGTGCTGTAGATACCGTTCACGCTCCTCTTATGGCTGATGCACTTATCGAGTACCTCTTTGGTCCTGCAAACGGCAAAATCACCAGTGCCCTTGATAACACACTCAAGAGAGTATACGACACAAACGGTGCAGGTATCTTCGGTGCAGTCGGCAAAGCCGACCTGCTGTATCCCAGAGTTCTCTACAAGCAATTCTGTGTTGCTAACTGGATCAACGCAACTTTATCCGATACATGGCTTTATCCCGAGAAGGAAGCAGCAGACAATTACCGCGAGGTTGTTCGCACTGCACGCGAGAAAGGTCAGTCCAAACCTGCACCTGAAAGCAAATATGTCTACTACAACAATGCTGTAATGAGGAAGAATTCAACCTTCTTCAACGCTATCAAGCGTCAGCTTATAACTACATCACCCTCTATGCCCGGAGTCCGCATTCCTCTTGCAGAAGCTTACTGGAAGGTTGTTTCTGACTCTGTAACAAAGCAGTTGATTGAGGATGATGAAAATGTAAGAAACGCTTACTTCAGCGTAAAACTCGACCCATCCTTCTCCTTTAAGGATGGTCTGGATACAGCAAGAACCGTATTCGGTGCCTACTACCGCGTACTTGAGGGTCAGAGTGCACAGATTCCTGTGCTGGCAAAGAACTATATGCAGCCCTCAGAGGCAAGAACAGGCAAGTTCTACAACAGCCAGAATGACCCCAGATTCATCTATGCCTTTATCAAAGAGTACAAGCTCCATCCCATTGCACTCCGTTGCTTCCTCTATGACCTTTATGCTATTCTCTCCAAAGAGAAAGCCAAGAGCGGAGAAATCAACAATCCTTACACAAAGACTCAGAGCGACTGGAGCACACTTCTTTCCAGCAAGAGAGACCGAGATGTCAATGTTAACGATGAGCGTAACAATATGAAATCTCAGGCAACAAACAAGCTCAAGAGAGAGCTTGCAACAAAGATGCTTGAAATTCTCACTGAGCTTATCAACGAAGTTGAGGACTTATTCGCAAGTGTCCTCAAGGTCAAGGAGTTCTTCAGCAACTCTGCTGAGGATTGCCTCAGCCAGATTGACCGTCTTAACAGTAAGGCAGATACTGTCGTTGTGGGAAGTTCCTTATCCATGATCAACTGCTGGAATGTTTTTAACACTATGACACACGAAGGAGAAGAAGAAGAGGACGACATCATCGATGAGACCCTCTCTGTTGAGCTTGCAAAGCTTGTATACAAAAACTTCTTCAAGCATGTGGACAGCGAAACAAACACAAGTATCAAAATCGGAGATGATATTTACAGACTTCCCACTGACTACACTGCAGTGCTCAGGACTCATCTCCAGACACACTTTATGCACAAGCTCACCCACTCCTATGGCAAGCTCTTCCCCGAAAATGTAGTGGAAGCTGTCAAATACGACTGTGGCGTAAAGAACTATTGGGGAATTATCAAGGCTGCAAACCCCATCACACCTATCGAAAGCCTCAAGTGTACAGATCCCACCAACTCTGATTACTACAATATGGCAGTAGAACGCGGTCTTGAAGCACTTAATCCTGTAGACACACTTAACCTGCTCCTTGCTCTTGCAATTGGCAAGTCCGAGCCCAGATGCGGATTTATTTCTCAGGCAGACGGCGCTGACTATACAAACAGATATATTGTTATGAACAAGGGTATCCTTCAGAAGAAACCCTCCTATGACGGCGAGGATTCTGATGTAATTGAGGCTGTTGAGGATTTCACACAGATTATCCCCGGTGTAAGCACCGCTATGATTGAAGGTATCAATGTCAACGCCTGCTTCAATGGTCCCTCTGTTGATAAAATCACTTGTCTTACCTCTTACGCAGGTCTTGAGCCCAGCAACTTTGTGGCACTTCTTGCTCCTGATTCAGATGAAAACGCTCCTCAGGACGGCATGGGCTACTACAAGCCCTACAGAGAGTACATCACCGAGGTAGTTACTGACCCCACAAAGATTACTCCTCACCTTGACAGGCGTTGGCATCTTGCCGACAAACTGGCAGATATTACTCCTTCTCACACCCAGTCTGTATGGAAACACGCCGCAAAAGCCTTTGTTTACGGCTTTGCTTACGACCTGATTCAGGTTTCTGAGGATGGACATGTCACCTTCGGCGAATACAACAACATTCACTTCACAGGAATGGATAAGCTGGGTACCTTCACTGTTGACTTCATCTCTCCTGCAGAGCAGGCAGAGCTTGCAAACCCCGACATCAAGCTTTCTGATAAGAAGGATCTGCTCAATGCAATTCTTAACAAAATCTTTGAGCGTCTTACAAACGACCCCAAGTTAACCACTGCAATCATCGAATATGCAGAGGAAAAGCTTGCAAATGACCGTATGTTCTCAGAAGCAGGATTCCTGAGAAAAGCTCTGGAGGACGAGCTCCTCGCTCTGTCTATCTATCCTTCGCTGCTTGATGTCATCGACGGCTACTACAACGGCTCTGTCAGAGCAGATCACATTGAAAAGGACTACGCAGAGGACACAACCCAGTATATGTTTGATATACTTATCTCAACTATCCACATGCAGATTTCCGCAATGACAAATGCCGCTCACGATGTTAAGAATGTCTGCTGCAAGGCAATTGACCTTCTCTACAGCAAGGCTGTCTGCGACGACCTTCCCACTGCTACAGAAGCAAAGAAGCCAGTAACAATCAAGACATCCTATTCCTCAAAGGAAGATGCATGGAGCGACCTTGATTCTATCCTCGGCACTATCTCCAACCCTGTAGTTTCCGTTACAACACGCAGACCCTTCTCTGCAGACGGTAAATTCGGACACAAGAAAGCATACAACCTTATCGATCAGTTATTGAGAGAAAGCGAAAACTAATGGCTATTTATCAAAGACATCCTATTGCTGTTGTTGATGACAGCATTTATGAGGATTTGACATTTTACAAATCCTTACTGGGAAACAAAGAGTTCTCCACAGGACTTGATAAAATAAAATTAATAGCATTGTCTGACCTGTCTGCCGCTATCCCGGCAGACAGGATAGATGATTTTGGGGTTTATTTCTATTTATTTGAATGTATAAATTCCAGCGAAGAGTACAATCGGTACTGTAATCTCATAAGAAAATCTCCCAACATCGAAAATGTTCTGCTGTTTTGTCAGAATCGCAATGCATCCTTTGATATCTCTGACAATGACAATTGCAGAATATTCAACTTTGGTATCATCTGCGACCCTTATGAGCAAAACGAACTCGCCTGTGCTTCTGATACCAGACAGCACACCGAGCGTTGTCTGAAGCTTCTTGCTGTACTCACGGCTCTTTGTTCAGTAGAGGACAGAGCTTATTCATCCAAACAGATAGCAGTATATGCACAGCTTAATTATGAGGCGATTTACTATGCTGTAAGGCACCGTCTTCTGGGATTTTCTGATGAGCTGAGCAACCATGACAGACAGATTGCAGAGTACAAAGTTCGGATTGAAACCCTGCAGGATAAGAAAAAGTTCCTGTACAGCTGCAAGTCTTTTTCCGAGTTGCCTGATATCGAGGTACCTGACATCGACATATCAATCCATCATCCCGAGGACACTCTGCGTGCTCTGGGAGTTGCCTTCAGCGAATCTGAAGAACAGCTTGATAAGCTTATAGATTCAGATATTCACACTGTACGCCGTGCAATGGAAGAAACCGATTCAACTATAGGCAAAGACACAGAGCCTCTTTGTCTGAATAAATCAAACCCCGATTTACATCATCCTGTCCCCACAAGCAACGACTTACTGAGAAAAACTCCCTCAGACCTTGATACAAATACAAACCTCAACATTTCAGAGGCAATTATTATTGCCAGGAATTTCCTGAATTTTGAAAAGCCTAAGCTTGGAAAATTTCTTCTGATGAGCGCTTGCTGTATCCTTCTGTTCCTAATTACAACAGGTTCAGTATATTTGACCAATATACTGAACAACCCAACTGTTCAGATTGACAGGCAAACCTTACTTCTTGTTCTGCTTATCCCTGCAGGTCTTGTATTGTTATCTGCCCTTGTCGGCTTTATCATCAACAAAATTGATTACGGTAAAATCAAAAAGATACTAAAGGAGATTGCCGCTGCTGTCAGAGTTCTCAAGTCCAATGTACTGAGAATAATCTCTCAAGTCAGGGAATACCTCAACACATTCATCACTGTTTTCTACAACTATCACACCCGTGACTACTGCATCGCTTTGTGGAACAAGCAGATTCATCAGCTTGAGAATGAAAAGAAACAGATTATTCAGGGTATGGGTGTATATAACACACTGTGTGATTTGCTTAAAGAAGCCTACGAGGAAACTCAGGCAGCCAAAGCAAAAGAAAACAAAGAAGATAGCGTCCGCAACCTTGACCCGGATAATCTGTATGGTATCTCTTTTGACTCTGATGATTCATATCTTGTTTCATCCCGAGCTTCTGAATCTGTAGCCGAACAGACTCACATCTGCAACATTACAGAAAAATGCAAGAACGCAGATGAATGCACCGATTTCATCACAAACCACTGTGATACCCATGTCACAGGTAACGAAGGTGATTCCTTCTGTGATATTACAGTTCCGTGGATTCAGAACATCGCCTTTGATGTACGCGGCAAAGGAGGTAAGGCATGAAACCCATAATAGCTCTTTTATTTCTCTGTCTGGCAGAGATTCTGTTGTCCGACACGAAAAAGGACAGGTTCCGTAACATTGAAACCGTCATAGCATCAGCACTTGTATGCCTTGCCAACACAATTGTAGTTATTGTTGCAATACTACTCAATGTTTCCACTGCATATCTCGGTTGGATAACACTTGTAATTCAGGCATCTGTTATCCTTGGCTGTAAGCTATATGTAAAGAAACGCAACAGCAGAAGCAGATATATAGTACCTGTTGAATATATATCAGGCAAACGCGGACGCATTGTCTCCTTTTTTTACAAACCCAACGAAATCGGTCCCGGACTGGTACTGAGAGATTTCGCAGGATATATAGGACTTGCAGCCTTTATATCCGCAGCCGCTCTCTATATTTTCTTTTTGGTACAGACCTTTGCAGTAAACTCAGCCACAAGTCTCTTTACTCTGCCTGATTCTGCTGTCAGTCTTATTTCTTTGCTGATTGAAATCGGCATTTTCCTTTCAGGCACATCGGTTTTTGCTGAGGAGTACGCACGCTACCAAAAGCGTAAAAACTGCCGTACTGCCCGTGAGCTTGCCAACGCAAGGTATTCTCTCCTTGATGATTATGAGTATATCTTCCGCGACAACTATGTAAGCGAAAACAACCACATTCTCAGGGCTACCAAGCAGCATTATCTTCCTGAGGCTCCTCTGTCAAGCATTACATTCTACGACTTCAAAACCAAAACAAACCACAGCTACAAAACCACACAAACCAACATTATGCTGGAGAGATTTATCAAATCCAACAATCTGGAACCCAATGAGCTGTACTGCGCTGCATATAATCTTATTGACGAAAACCAGAATGTTCTGATTAAAACTCCCTCTTATGTTGATTTTGAGCCTTATCTTGCTGCCATTATCAAGCAAAAGGTAGCAAAAACCGAAAAGCTGATTTTCATTGTAAACTCCTCTGAGAATCAGAGTTATATCATCGAAAATATCAAGCGTTCCTTTACAGACTATTTTGGATTCAAGGCGATTCCTGTTTTCAGTACATTGGAGGATTGGTTCCGCGAAACAACAAAGCCCTCCAATCCTGTGACAGATGCCACAGATCATCTGAGGCACATAAAACTTCAGGAGGACAACCGTACTGAACCGATAATTCAACCTAAGCATCCTGATGTAATAATCGCTTCTCCTGACGATATCTGTGACCCTCTTTACACTCCTCTTGTCAGAAAGATATCAGAGCGTCTGGGGCTGATTGTATATTATAATTTCAGCGATTGCGTACAGGAGCACCCTCTTTATGCAAAGATTGTTCACTCTGTTCTGGACAATGAGGACACTGTTAGCACTCTGTATATGACAGACGGCTTCTGTGACCTTGAACAGACATTGGACAACTTCTTCTCAGCAAGAACAATTTATACCATAACCGCTCCCAGAGCTGTACCTGAAACCAGCTATGATATGGTATGGAAGCACGAGAATGCACAGGAGCTTCAGTTCCGCGAAATTACTGATGCTTCCCGAAATTTCGGTACACATATCGCAATCCTCTATTATGCTCTCAGATTTATCAGAAACGACGCTATGGTTGTTGCAGATGAGTACGATGCATATGCAGAAAACATTCTGAACTACAACGACGACAGAGTGCTCAGTCGTGTGGACCATCATGTGGGCTGGTCAAATGTAGTTGGCGGAGAAAGTGTGTTCTGTACTGTTTCTGATACTTACAACAACATCCCCCACACATACCTTTCTATGAGGGGTATCGGCAGAAAGAATGAATATATCAACATCATTTCCCGTCCTTATCTGCTGAGGAAGTATCTTGCTTACAATCTGAAATACTTTAGTGCTGAACCCGGTGTACTTACCACCTTCTCCTCAGGTATAATCAAAACTCCCCGTGCAATTGCAACCGAGGCTGTTGCCCTTGCGTACATACTGGGTTGCAAGTCAGAGCAGCTCACAGAGTATGCTAAAAAGCTCAAAATCGAAGTGTCACTCAGCCCTGCGGAAATTCTGTCGCAGATAGCTTATATTGCTTATGACGGACACATTGATGTAACTGTTACCTCTGATGTTTTCAACGGAGAAAGATATCATCTGGATAAGCAATCCTACACTGCGATTATGGACAGAAATGAGCTCACAACAAAGATGATTTTTTCAGCCAACGATGAAATTATCCGCAGAGCCTACAGAGATTACAGATACCTTGTCCCTCACCAGAAAATAGTTCTTAATGGAACAAAGTACACTGTGCTATCAATCAAAGGTAACAAGGTCGAACTGACTAACTCCAACAACAGAGACCCTGTATATGCAAACAGAATTGTACGCACCTGCACAGCTGAAGTAGAGAGCTGCGAAAGCTACGGCAAAATTTATCAGCACGGCAATGACTCTCACCTGGACTTCTCCCATTTGGTGTGCAACGCCACAATCAATGTGCTTGGGCGCATTGCATTCACAGACTCCTACTCACTTCTGAGTGATGATACAAGATACAACTTTAATCAGATTGATCGTATTCCTCCCAAGACATATTCACATATCAATATATTCAAAATCAGAATAGGAAGCTCTCTGATAAACGACTCAAACAGAGACAGCATTTCTCATATGTTTGCCTTACTTTTCCACGAGATGCTGCCTACATTCTTCCCCAAGCACCACGATAAGATTATGGTGTCCTGCTCAGGCTGGAGTATCAACCAAGAGCTTCGCAACGAAGATGTGGGACCCCTGCATATAGTGACAGCTCTCGACATTAACGACCCTGAGCCCGCAAAGAATAACGAGATATGTATGTATATTATGGAGGATTCATCTCTGGAGACAGGAACCGTCAATGTTTTCTGGCAGGATGAAGAATTCAGATATATGCTCAAGATTCTGGAGGATTACCTCTATCATATTGAGTTTGTAGACAGGGACGAATGCACTGTAATGTTCTCAGATAAGTACAAACCCATTCTGCATACATTACGCAAGATTCTGCTTATGGTTATCAACGAGCAGATTGACGGTGATGCTGACCACAAATGTATCAACTCTATCCGTGTCACACGCAACAAATTCAACAATCTGGATTATTCTAAAAAATATGTTATGAAGTGCGATTTCTGCGGCAATACCATCTCAAATGCAACGGGAATCAAAAATTCTTATCATTACTACAACTACTCAGGAATGATAAGCTGTCCCACTTGTTATGCACACTCTGTCTGCAGCGAAAACTACAGCATATCAGATATCAAAAAGATCGAAGAAGGAATCCATGTATGGCTGGCTGATGAATATGGAGCAGTAATCTCAGAGCCCTTCTATAATTATCTGGAGGATGCTGAGTTTATTGCAAAGCGTACTTCCTACGCAAACAGGTTTATTGTTACCGATGATACAGAGGACTTCTATGTTGACGGTATCAGCAGTTTCGGTACGCCCTATTCACCTGAGCTTTTTGTGGGTATTAACTCCGAGGCTGTTCCATGCACTACCTTGGACACTGATACACCCGACATATACGATATTGAGCGAGCCTCATACCGTATAACAGATTGCAACCACCGCTATGTCCTTATCCGTGACGGACTTCCCCGTAGTAAATACGAGGCTGTTCTCTGCCACGAAACAGCACATCAGTGGCAATTTGATAATCTTGACCCTGTACTGATGGAGCAGAATACCCCCGGCGGTATATCTGATGAGTTCGGCAATGTATATCCTCTCGGTTCATTCCGATATGAGGGTCACGCAATGTGGGCTGAAATCCAGTACCTGAAGAAAAACAACAGAAGAAAAGAAGCAAAGAAGATAGAAAACAGCCTGAAATACAGAAATGATGTATACGGATTCGGTTACAGATGGATGTGCGACCTGATGAAGCTAGGTCATCGGGACCCCTATGCTCTGCCCTATGCAAGAGACAAGGAATTTATGAAGAAGCTGAGATACTATCAGCTCAGGAACAACGCCTTCGGCGTAATGCTTCTATATTATGGCAAGAATCCTTCTGCTGCAAACCCGCCTGTTGATGACAGCACTTCTTCTCAGGATAGTCAGTCACAGGACACTCAGACTTAATCCATCTTCTATAAAGAGCCCTATGCATTGCATAAGGGCTCTTTTCTTTGATTTATGGGGGAAATGTGGTAGAATATAACTGCTCCATAAAAAACACATATTCAGGTGATATGATTAAAGCGAAGGATGAGGTGAAAGGGATGTACAGAATTCTGCTTGTTGAGGATGATATGGATATACGGGAGCTTATCTGCGATTATTTCACGGCAAAAAGCAAGGGAGATATCCTTGTTGATACTGCAGAAGACGGTGAGCAAGGGGTAGAGAAAGCCTATGAAACCGCCTACGACTTACTTCTTTTAGATGTTATGCTGCCCTCCCTTGACGGCTTTGAAATCTGCAAACAGGTACGCCGTGACAGCGATGTGCCCATAATCTTCATCACAGCCAGAGCCGCCGAGAGGGATATGCTCCGAGGCTTCGCCTTAGGCTGTGACGATTATGTGGTAAAACCCTTTCCCCTGCCTGTACTGTTTGAGAAAGTAAACGCCCTGATAAAACGCTCAAAGGGGCTTGTAAGGCTTCCTGTGTTTACGCTTGGAAGTCTCAGCCTTAACCCAAACAACGGCAAGGTTATTTCCGACCATGCAGAGGTGTCCCTCACCTCAAAGGAGTTCTCCATACTCAAAACTCTCTTTGAAAACAAAGGCCGCATTGTAACAAGAGAAAACCTCATCCGTAATCTGTGGGGCTTTGACAGCGACACAGACGAGCGGATAATTGATACACACATCAAAAACCTGAGGAAAGCTCTGGGTGATAACGCAAAGCTTATCAAAACTGTCCGCTCACGGGGATATATTCTGGAGGAATAAAATGCAAAGCAAAATGAAAAAGCAAAAGCGAAAGCTTATATGGCGAATCGGAATTGTGCTTTTCTGCGTGTGGCTTATACTGTCCTCGGTGTACTCTGCAGTTGTGCTGAATATCAAGGAAGATGAATTTGTAAGTGAAGCAAGCAAGAACTGCACAAACCTGTATCAAACCCTGACGGATATCCACTCCACAGATTACGAGTACACTATTTACAGATACATAGATTTAGCAAGATTAGCTAATTATTATAATTACCAGAATACAGACACAGGTATAAACAAAGGCTATAAAAACGGCCTGTATTATTACAACAGCAATGTTCGCATCACCGCTGAAATTCAGGATGACAAAGGAAGCACAAGCTTTGACACCAACGACTCGACTATCCTGTCCTTTGCATATCTTGATGAATACTACGAAACCAGAAGATACGAGGACGGATTTCTTTACTATGAGGATTTCATCTCCTCAATGACGCCTGAACAGTATGAAGAAATCAAGGATTATCTCAGGATAAAGCCCGACAAAAACGGTAACTACTATGAGCTTCTCTGCACAGAATATTACTTCAATGAGGATAACAAGGTTTTTATACCAAAAACCATAGAGATTGTGCTCTCAAACGAAAATAACACATGGTATGCTCAAGACACCGTTATAAAAACCTATCCCCTGACCACTGCAAATACAGAAAGCTGTGTGCTGAGGCAACTTGCCAGAGATGCAAGGAATGTAATTCCCGACCAATTTGTAACGGGAGATTTTATATCTGACATAAACACCGACAGCACAGATGTTTCTGACAACGACTACGATGGGGTATCGGGACCAATGTCTGATGTGCAGGTTGAATTCCCTTTCCTATACACCTACTCAGGAATCTGCAGTACAGACGGATATTATTTAGTAACAACCGAGCCTGCCGTTACTACGGAAGGATATATTATCAGCACCGAAGAATACACCAATTCACAAGGGTTTGAAAGCGTGGGGGTTTTTCTGGAGATAAATTACACAGAACAACTAAACATACTTATCGATTCTGCACCCTTATTGCTTGCAGGCTACGGAGTAATCTTTCTTTTCCTTCTTGTTATCGGTATAATCCTTGTGCTGTCCCTGTGGACTATCATAAAAACTCAGGCTGTGGAGGAGCAAAAACGCCGAGAGGTCACCAATGCCCTTGCCCACGATATCAAGACCCCTCTGTTCATTATCGAGGGCTATGCACAGAGTCTCAGGGAAAACCTGCACACAGACAAACGGGAGCACTATGCTGACAGGATTATACAGCGTACCGGAGAGTGCAACCGACTTGTTCACCAGATGCTCAGCTTTTCCTCCCTTGACGCCCCTGATTTTTCCCTTGCTACAGAAGAAGTTGAGGTTGAAGCTTTACTCAGAGAAGTAATCGCTGATTTCTCTCAGCTTTCTGACACAAGCCGAATTCAGCTTGAAGCAGAAAAGCTCTGCACTATATCCGCTGACAGGGAGCTTCTCAGGCGAGCACTGACAAACCTTGTGGACAATGCCCTCAGATATTCTGACAAAGATACAGAGATACAGATTACCCTCACAGACAAGGAGCTTCGCATCAGCAATGCTTGCTCCCATATTACAGAAGAAGATGTTAAGCATATGACCGAGCCCTTTTACAGAGCAGAGAAAAACAGAAGCACTGAGGGCAGCGGTCTGGGACTTGCAATGGTGGAGTCCGTTGCAAAGCACCACGGGTTCACACTTTTTGCAAACCTGTCAGACAATACTCTGACACTTACCATAATATTCAAAAAATAACTCTTTACCTTAGAACAGCTCAGATGCCTCGTTGTTATCTGAGCTGTTTTTCCTGTTTATGGCGATTGAAATGAATATAGAGTTGTGATACAATGATAAAGGATATTTTGTGAAAGAACACATATCTGTTCCCCAAAACTACATCGGAGGGAATTTTATGAACTATGATGTTATAATCATCGGCGCAGGCCCCGGAGGAATATTCTCTGCCTTTGAGCTTATAAAGCTCCGTCCTGAGCTTAAAATTGCTGTTTTTGAGGCAGGTCACGAGCTGAAGGCTCGCCGATGCCCTATTGACGGCGACAAGGTAAAGTCCTGTATCGGATGCAAAAGCTGCAGTATTATGAGCGGTTTTGGCGGTGCAGGGGCTTTTTCTGACGGCAAATACAACATCACCAACGACTTCGGAGGTACTCTGTACGAATATATCGGCAAGAAGCAGGCGCTTGACCTGATGCGGTATGTGGACGATATAAATATGAGCTACGGCGGTGAGGGCACAAAGCTCTACACCACTGCAGGTACACGATTCAAGACTGTGTGTATTCAGCACGATTTGCATCTTCTGGATGCTTCTGTCCGTCACTTAGGCACTGATATTAACTATGTAGTGCTTGAGAATATCTACGCACACCTGAAGGATAAGGTGGATTTCCACTTTGATACTCCCGTTGAGGCAGTTGCAGTTACCGACTCAGGCTATGAGATAAAGTGCAAGGACAACACCTACACCTGCACAGAGTGCATCATATCTGTAGGCAGAAGCGGTAGCAAATGGATGGAACAGGTCTGCGTTGACCTGAACATTCCCACCAAGTCCAACCGAGTTGACATCGGTGTTCGAGTGGAGCTTCCTGCAGAGGTATTTGCATACCTGACAGACGAGCTTTACGAAAGCAAGATTGTTTACCGCACAGAGAAGTACGGCGACAAGGTGCGTACCTTCTGTATGAACCCCAAGGGTGCAGTTGTAAACGAAAACACCAACGGTATCATTACAGTAAACGGCCACAGCTACGAGGACCCTAAAAAGCAGACGCAGAACACAAACTTCGCTCTGCTGGTTGCAAAGCACTTCTCTGAGCCCTTCAAGGACTCCAACGGCTACGGCGAGAGCATTGCAAGGCTGAGCAATATGCTGGGCGGCGGAGTTATTGTACAGCGTTTCGGCGACCTGATACGAGGCAGACGCTCCACTGCAAGCAGAATTGAAGAAGCCTTCATCACACCCACACTCAGTGCTACTCCGGGAGACCTCAGCCTTGTGCTTCCCAAGCGAATCCTTGACGGCATTATCGAGATGATTTATGCCCTTGACAAGGTAGCCCCGGGTACTGCCAACGACGACACCCTTCTTTATGGAGTTGAGGTCAAGTTCTATAATATGGAGGTTGATGTCGACGAGCACCTGCAGTCTCCCTACAAGGGACTCTACATCATCGGTGACGGCTCAGGTATTACCCACTCGTTGTCCCACGCCTCTGCAAGCGGTGTATATGTAGCCCGCAACATTGCAGAAAATCTCTGATAAATATACTTTTTCAGCTGATTGTTTTAAAGCTCTGCACAAACCCCTTAATTTTCATTTTATGAAGATTAAGGGGCTTTTCTTTTCACTTTTTGTTATTTATTCTGAGTACGGCATAATATATAATTATCTCAATAAGAATTCATAAATTTCAAATAAGGAGAATGAATATGTTGGGTGCAGTTCTTATTTTCTTTGGTATCGGTTCGTTGGCATTTTCACAAACATCCCCATTCTATGTGGTTGTAGGCATCGGTCTTACCACACTAGGAATCTACTGTATATGTCATAAAAAAGAAAAGCCCGGAAACCGCAAAACAGGCAGTAATTCCTACGGCGGCTCTGACTGTGTCACAACTCACACAGGCTCAGGTGCTCCTGAGGGTGCGTATCTTTCGGACGGCAGGTACGAATCCTTCTCCGGAACAGGATGGACCAGAGACATCCACGGCAACGCCCACAACTACATCACAGGCGTAAGCGTTGAAAAGGATATCTTTGGGAACTACCGTTTCAGCGATGACGACAGCTACGGAAACTACTACGACAGTGCCGAGTACGGCAGATATACTATGGATTACAACGATTAAATCAAACGAAACCGCTCTGCGTGTCAGTACGCAGGGCGGATTTTCCTTGTGTCTGTACAGATGTATCCCCACTATTCGTTATTCGGTATGTTTTTTTCGGCAAATTCTGACTGATTATTATGGGATAAGACAATAGAAAACCTGTGATTTTTGTGCTATACTATCAAATTGTGTGCGAATGAATTTATGGTAAGGGGATGTACTTTATGGCACATACACAGGCATTAAAAAGGAAACACACGGCTCTGCCCTATAAGGCACTCAGGGCAATAATTGATTTTGTCAGGAACAATGTAGTCCTGACGGTTGCTTTTGCGGCGGCGGCAGTTACAAGCATAATTGTTCCTGTAGACAGTGAATATCTGGGCTACTTTGACTTAAAAACTCTGACCTGTCTTTTCTGTGTGCTTGCTGTTGTGTGTGCACTGAAGAACATCCGATTTTTCTATACTCTTGCACAGAAGATAGTTCAGTGCTTCGGTACAGTAAGGCTCAGTGTGCTGGCACTTGTATACATTACCTTTATCGGCTCAATGCTCATTGCAAACGATATGGCGTTGCTTACCTTTCTGCCCCTTGGCTATTTTGTGCTCAGCTCTACAGGCAAGAATAAATATATGGCGTTCACCTTTATTATGCAGAACATCGCAGCAAACTTAGGCGGAATGCTGACTCCCTTCGGCAATCCCCAGAACCTGTATCTGTACTCAAAGTTCAGCATCCCCACTATGGAGTTTATGGGCATTATGGCTGTGCCCTTTGTGCTTTCCATTGCACTTATCACCCTATGCTGTATGGTATTCGTGCGTCCTGAGCCTCTTGAGTTCAAGGGTGAGGTCAAGGCTCTGCCCAAGGGCAGAACTGCCATATACCTTGTGCTCTTTGCCCTTTCTATTGCTATTGTTTTCCGCGGAGTACCCTACTGGATAGGCCTTATTGTTATCCCTGCAGCGCTGATGTTTATGGACAGAAAAGCTCTGAAGATGGTGGATTATCCCCTGCTTCTGACCTTTGTGTTCTTCTTCATCTTTGCAGGCAATATGGCACGCATTGAGGTTGTACGGAACATCTTCTCTTATCTTATGGACAAAAGCACCCTGCTGTTTTCTGTTATGTCCTGCCAGTGCATCAGTAATGTCCCCTCTGCGGTGCTTCTGTCTCAGTTTACGGATAACTATGCTGAACTGCTTGTAGGTGTAAACATCGGCGGCACAGGCACACTGATTGCCTCCCTTGCAAGCCTTATCACTTACCGCGAATACTCAAAGCACAACCCCAACGACACAGACAGATATATGAAGCTGTTCTCTGCATTTAACTTCGGCTTCCTGTTTATACTCACTGCGGTTATGCTTGTACTCAAGGCTATGGGCGTATGCTTATAAAATAAACGCAAAGAATAATTACAGTCTGCTATATAAGCAGGCTGTTTTTGTTTTACAGTATTTGACAATAATCGGCAGAGGGGCTATAATTTACTGGACTTAGTTAAATTTATAACAGGAGAAATTGAATGATAAACTTCAGACCTGTAACAACGGAAGATAAATCCTTATACTACGAATACAGAAAATATACAGAGCATCGGGGCTGTGAGTACACCTTTGCAAACCTGCTGATGTGGGGTGAGCAGAGCATCTGCGTCCGAGACGGTATGCTTCTGCGTCTTGCCTACTATGACGGCTACTACTCCTACGCCTTCCCCATAGGCAATGGGGACAAAGAGTCTGCAATCAAGGCTATTATAGAGGACGCAAAGGCGCGTGGCATCCCCTGCACCTTTATGGGTGTGTATGAGGATGACATAGACTTTCTTGAAAGTAAATTCACCGAAAAATTTGCATATATCAAAGCCCGCGACAGCTTCGACTATGTGTATGATATAGAGAAGCTCGCTACCCTGAAAGGCAGGAAGTACCACAGCAAGCGTAATCACCTGCATCGCTTTTATGATGCATATCCAAATTACAATGCAGAGCCTCTCACTCAAGATAACCTGCACCTTGCAAAGGAGCTTGCAGAGACTTGGTACAAAGAGAAGCTTGAAGAAAATCCCGACAGTGATTATTCAATGGAGCATACTGCTCTGAGCCGTGTCTTTGAGAATTACTCCGCTCTTGAAATGGAGGGGCTTTTGCTGAAAAACGGTGAGGAGGTCCTTGCTTTTACTATGGGAAGCAGAATGAGCGAGGACACCTTTGATGTGCATTTTGAGAAGGCACTCCGAGACACCTCCACCGCATATGTGGCAATCAACAACGAATTTGCAAAATATATATTGAACAAACACCCTCAGGTCAGATACCTTGACCGAGAGGAGGATATGGGGCTTGAGGGACTTCGGAAAGCCAAGCAAAGCTACCGACCTGCATATCTTACAGAAAAGCACAGAGCTGTGCTTATTAACGAGGAGCTGAAGCCTCGGTGTCCTGATGAGTCAGACACAAAGAAGCTGTGGACTCTGTGGCAGGAGGCATTCGGAGATTCTGAGGATTTCCTCAGAACATTCTGGAGCACTGCCTTCTCCCCTGACAGATGCCGTTGCATCACAAATGACAAGGAGGCACTTGCCGCTCTGTACATCCTTGATTGCTCGTATCAGGGCAAAAAGCTTGCCTACATCTACGCAGTAGCTACTGCAAAGGCACATCGTGGCAAAGGACTCTGTACACTGCTTATGGCAGACACCCACAGATACCTGAAAAAATCGGGATACACAGGAGCTGTGCTTGTACCTGCACAGGAGAGCCTGTACAGCTTTTATGAGAATATGGGATATAAAACCTGCACAGGTATAGCCGAGTCTGAGGTTGAGGCAGGCAACGAAAATATTTCTGTAACAGAAATTTCCGCCATAGAATATGCACAGCTCAGACAAAACTTATTGCCTCAGGGAGCTGTAATTCAGGAAGCTGAGAATCTTCGCTTCCTTGCTACCTATGCAAAATTCTACAAGGGTGAGGACTTCATCCTTACAGCAAGCATAGAAGATGATACCCTGAGCGGTATTGAGCTTCTGGGCAATGCCGATAAATGTGCAGATATAGTAAAAGCTCTGGGTTGTAAAAAGGGCAGATTCCGAGCAGTGGGCAAGGATAAACCCTTTGCTATGTACTATTCTCTGACAAAGGACGAGCTCTCTGCCCCCTCCTACTTAGGCTTTGCCTTTGACTAAAATGTAAAACTCCAGTTTTTAGCTGGAGTTTTTTATTGCCATACTGTCTATACTGTGATACAATTAATTTGTAAATACGACAAAATCTGCACAGGGGAGGGATAATCGTGGAAAATAACAGAAAGCTTTATGTTATGATATCAAAGACCCACACAGGCATCGGCAAGGCTATCAGAAAATTCTCCCGCTATCCCTACAACCATGTGGCCCTTACCCTTGACCCTGCTTTCCGCAACTGGGTTTCCTTTGCAAGATATACGAAAGATGTTCCCCTTTACGGCGGCTTTGTGGTTGAGCCTGTTGAGCGGTACCTTGCAGACGGCAAAGGCGAGGATGTAGAGGTGCGTATCTTTGCAATAGATATAACCGAGGAGCACTACAAAAGCCTCTCTGAGCTTTTTTCCTATGCAGGCAACCTTGAAAGCGGTATGTTTTACAACCTGTTTGATATAATTGCCGCCACTGTGGGAGCAAAGATTCCCATTACCAACGCTTACACCTGTCTGGGCTTTGCCAGAGCTATTCTGCAGAAGGACTACCGCACTATCAAGGCACTGGACAAGGATTTGGCATCCCATATGATATATGAAGGTCCCCTTTCAAACCTTGCCGGCGACAGCGGCGACCGAACCGATATGTACTTCACAAAGCTTGGATTCATTGAGGGTGCACGCAAAACCGCCAAGACAGTAGCAGTGCTTACCTTCCGTGCTGTTAAGGGAAAGGGAAACGACAAGGTATTAGAACATCTGTTGAGCAGCAAACAATAAACAACACCGCCATAGGGAGCCGGTCCCTGTGGCGGTGTTTTGTATGCATAGAATATTAAACTGCAGGCATATCAGAAGCCGCACAAGCCTCTGCAATAATAGTGTTTGTCCAGAAGCCCATCTTGATGCGAGCCTTAACATAGGCGTATCTGTTCTCAGGTGTAATCTCTACTGTCAAGTCCTGACATCTGCGTGTAGCACCGCAAGTAAAGTGCAGTGTATATGTACCGTAGGGAACAGGAATCCTGATGGTTTCTGTATTGCCAAGATGTCCGCAGGGATTGCCGTTAAGGTACACACCGTAGCCCACTGCTACTCCTATGGGTGAGCCCATACGGTAAATCTGTATGACTCCATCCTTGGGCAGAGTTATTCCTGCATTGCATTTGGAGCAGGTGTAATCTCCTGCCACATCCTGTACATTTCCACACTTGGGGCATTTGCTTCTAAGTAATGCTGACATAATTTTCCTCCATATCACAACATTTTTCTTAATTATAACCTTGTTAAAATTACAAGTCAATAAAATGTTTACATTTCAGAGGGTGACAAAGGAGTGCATTTTATGGTACACTATATACATAACATACAAAAGGAGAAGATATATGAGAAAACCCCGTATAAAAAACCTGTTAATGCTCACTCTGGCAGGCATCATCAATGCCTTCGGTATAACAGTATTTTTAGCCCCTGTGAAGCTTTACGACAGCGGTATATCAGGTACATCAATGCTTCTTTCTCAGATTACTCCCGAGTACCTGAGCCTGTCTGTTTTTCTGCTTATACTTAATGTACCCCTGTTCCTCTACGGACTCAGGAAACAAGGAAAACTCTTTACCCTTTACGCTATCTACACCGTAGCTGTTTACTCTGTGTCTGCATGGCTTATCACCGATGTTCTGCCAATTGATGTCAGCCTTGCTTCTCCCCTTGCAGGTACAGATTTGCTTCTGTGCTCACTGTTTGGCGGAGTTATCTCAGGTGTTGGCAGCGGTCTTGCTATCCGCTTTGGCGGTGCTATGGACGGTATTGAGGTTATGGCGGTTATATTCTCAAAGCGACTGGGAATATCCGTTGGCACCTTTGTTATGATTTATAATGTCCTGCTCTACATAACCTGCGGAATTATTATGAAAAGCTGGATTCTTCCCCTGTACTCCATTGTAACCTATGCTGCAGGTCTTAAAACCATCGACTTTATCGTTGACGGCTTTGACCGTGCAAAGTGTGCTATGATTATCACCACAAAGCCTGATGAAATCTGTCAGATACTTACAGAAACCTTTGAAAGCGGAATGACAAAAATCGAAGTTCACGGCGGCTACTCAGGCAAATCAAAAACAATGATTTACTTTATCCTCAACCGCTTTCAGGTACCTAAGATGAAGGACATCGTTCACGAGATTGACCCTGCGGCATATATCACAATCAGCGAGGTTGCTGATGTATTCCCCAGCAATGCAAGCAACGAATAACTGCTCCTTGAAGCATCAAGCACAATATACAAGATGATACAAATACATCACCGCACCTGTAAAAAGGTGCGGTTTTTATATGACTAACAGATGGAAATTACAGAAATTTGTAGAAAAGTACATTTGTATGTGTTATAATGTGCGTAAGAATGTTGTCTTGTCAACATATGTTTTCATCTATAACCTGCTGTGAGCTTCACAGCATTTGCGGAGGATTATGATGAGTAATCAAAAAGCAAAGAAAGACAAATCAAAAAAGAAGAAGTGGATTAAGTTCCGCCACAAGGTTGTCAGAAACCTTGCATACGCGGTAATCTACCCTTACTCCAGAATCAAATACGGAATCACTATCGAGAAAAACAAGGACAAATCAAACCGACAGTACCTGATACTTATGAATCATCAGACTGCCTTTGACCAGTTCTTCCTTGGTATGGCGTTCAAGGGTGCAGTGTACTACATTGCAAGCGAAGATATCTTCTCAAACGGATGGGTGTCAAAGCTTATCACCTACTTGGTTGCACCTATTCCTATCAAAAAGCAGACCACCGATGTTCACGCAATACTGAACTGTATGCGTGTTGCCAAGGAGGGCGGCAGTATTGCCCTTGCTCCCGAGGGCAACCGTACCTACTCAGGTGACAATGTGTACATAAACCCTGCTATTGCAAAGCTTGCCAAGAAGCTGGCTCTGCCTATAGCCTTCTATCGCATTGAGGGAGGCTACGGCGTGCACCCAAGATGGAGCGATGTTGTCCGCAAAGGCAAAATGAAAGGGTATGTATCCCGTATTATGGAGCCTGAGGAATACAAATCCATGAGCGACGATGAGCTGGGTGGGCTTATCAACAAGGAGCTGTATGTAAACGACTGTGCTCTGGGTGGTATTTATCACCACAAAAAGTCAGCGGAATACTTAGAGCGCGCAATGTATGTGTGTCCGTACTGCGGACTTGCTGAGTTTGTAAGCAAGGATGACACCATAAAATGCAAGAAATGCCAGAGGGAAATCCGCTATATGCCTGACCTGAGTCTGCAGGGCGTGGGCTTTGACTTTCCCTTCAAGCATACCACAGACTGGTACGCATATCAGTGCGATTATGTGAATTTACTGGACACAAGGGAGCACACAGACAGACCCCTGTATTGTGACAAAGCTCAGATTTCTCAGGTTATACTGTACAAGAATAAACAGCTCATCCGCAAAAGCACAGATATTGAGCTTTATGGCGACAGAATGACAGTCACAGCAGTTGACGGCTTCAGCCTCAATATTCCCTTTGAGGAGGCTTCTGCCTTTGTTGTACTTGGCAAGAACAAGCTGAATGTCTACTTCGACGGCAATGTTTATCAATTCAAGGGTGACGAGCGTTTCAACGCCCTTAAATATGTAAACATATATTACAGAAATAAAAATATAAGTGAGGGAAACGCTGATGGCAAATTTCTGGGACTCTAATGTATGGGGCTTTATCAATGTAATGGCTGTGCTCCTTCTCAGCCTGCTTGTAGCAAATATGCTCAAACGCTCCGTAAAATTTCTTAAGTATTCGCTCATTCCTACCTCTGTGCTGGGCGGTTCAATACTGCTTGTAATCTCCTCTGTATACGAGATTATTACTGGCGATGTGCTCTTTGATACTGCTTTCTTCGGCGGTAATGGTATGGCAACTATGGAGATAATTACCTACCATGCACTGGCACTGGGATTCATTGCTTCCACCTTCAAATCAGGCGGCGGCAAAATGAGCAAACAGCGTACCATCGAAATCTTCAACACAGGTGTTACAACTGTATCCACCTATCTGATGCAGGCAATTGTAGGCTTTGGTATCACAATTATCGCATCTTTCATTCTCACTGATTTCTTCCAGGCAGCAGGCGTGCTCCTGCCCTTTGGCTACGGCCAAGGTACAGGTCAGGCTATGAACTACGGCAACATCTACGAAACCGAGTACGGCTTTGTGGGCGGTAAATCCTTTGGTCTGACTATTGCGGCTCTGGGATTTCTTTCTGCTTCTATCGGCGGCGTTGTTCACCTTAATATCCTGAAGAAAAAGAACAAAATCAAGCTCACAAATGCAGAGGACTCCACGGAAAAGGCTACCAATATTGAGGGCGACAACGAAATTCCCATGCAGGCAAGTATGGATAAGCTGACAGTGCAGATTGCTTTTGTACTGGCCGCCTACCTGCTCGCCTACGGCTTTATGTATCTGCTTGGGCTTATCCTGCCCGGTATGAAAGCCACAATCTACGGCTTCAACTTCCTGCTGGGTGTTCTCTCTGCAACTCTTGTCAAAACTGTTGTAAACAAGCTCAGAGACAAAAAGATTATCAACAGACAGTATGTAAACGACTTCCTTATGACCCGTGTCAGCAACTTCCTGTTTGACATTATGGTTGTTGCAGGTATTGCCGCTATCCGTCTGAGCATCCTTGAGAACTACTGGGGTGTTATCCTTATTCTTGGTGTTGTGGGTCTGTTCACCACATATTTCTACAACCTTTGGATTGCAAAGACCCTGTTCAAGGACTACGAGCAGGAGCAGTTCCTGATGATGTACGGTATGCTGACAGGTACTGCAAGCACAGGTACAATCCTTCTTCGTGAGATTGACGGAGACTTCAAGACTCCTGCCGCAGACAATATGGTATACCAGAACTTCCCTGCTATTGTGTTCGGCTTCCCCATGATGCTGCTGGCAACTCTGGCACCCGAGAAGCCTTATCTGACTATGATAATTCTGGTTGTATTCTTTGCAGTGATGAACCTTATCCTTTTCCGCTCAAAGATTTTTAAGAGAAAAAATAAGTAATCTCGTCAATACAAGGCTTATATGTATTGACTTTACACGCAAAACATGATAAAATTTTAGTACAAATAATCTGATGGAGGTTTCTGATGGAACATATCAAGACAATCGAGACCCGCAATCTTTGCGAAAGCGCTAAGAACGGCGGTTGCGGCGAGTGCCAGACATCCTGCCAGTCCGCTTGCAAAACAAGCTGCGGTATCGCAAATCAGGAGTGCGAGAACAAGAACGAGAGCAAGTAATTGCTAACCTAAATGCCGCCTTTATGAGGCGGCATTTTTATCTATAAATTTTCGGGAGGATACCCATATGATACATCAGTACAAGCTGGGCGGTTACAACATAGTTCTGGATGTGTGCTCAGGCTCTATCCATGTTGTTGACGAAGTAGCCTTCGATATTATCGCTATGTTTGAGGAGAACACCCGCGAGGATATTATCAAGGCGATGTGCGACAAATACGCAGACAGAGAGGACATCTCCCCTGCTGATATTGAGGAATGTTACGCTCAGGTAGAGAGCCTCAAAGACTCAGGCAAGCTCTTTGCACCTGATACCTTTGAGCCTATGGCTGATAAGCTGAAGGCTAAGACTGCAGGGGTTATCAAAGCACTGTGCATCCACATTGCCCACACCTGCAATCTGAACTGCTCCTACTGCTTTGCAAGTCAGGGCAAGTACCACGGAGACAGAGCAATGATGAGCTTTGAGGTTGGCAAGCGTGCACTGGACTTTCTTGTGGAGAATTCAGGCAGCAGACGGAACTTAGAGGTTGACTTCTTCGGCGGAGAGCCTCTGATGAACTTTGAGGTTGTAAAGCAGATGGTGGAATACGCCAGAAGCATTGAGAAAGAAAAAGGCAAAAACTTCCGCTTCACCCTTACCACCAACGGTCTGCTCATTGATGACGATGTAATCGACTTTGCAAACAAAGAAATGAGCAATGTTGTTTTAAGCCTTGACGGCAGAAAGGAAATCCACGACCGCTACCGCGTAGACTATGCAGGCAACGGTTCATGGGAGCGTATTGTGCCTAAGTTCCGGAAACTTGTTGAGGCAAGAGGCGGCAAGAACTATTATATGAGGGGTACCTTCACTCACGCAAACCCCGACTTTCTCAAGGATATTCAGCAAATGCTTGATTTGGGCTTTTCTGAACTCAGCATGGAACCTGTTGTATGTGCTCCCGGCGACAAAGAGGAACTTACACAGGAGGATTTACCTGTAGTAATGGAGCAGTACGAGAAGTTAGCTGAGCTTATGCTTGACCGCGACAGACAGGGCAAGCCCTTCACCTTCTACCATTATATGATAGACCTGACAGGCGGCCCCTGTATTTACAAGCGAATCTCAGGCTGTGGCTCAGGCACAGAATATATGGCGGTTACCCCTTGGGGTGACCTGTATCCCTGCCACCAGTTTGTAGGCGAGGATAAATTCAAGCTTGGCGATATCTGGCAGGGTGTCACAAACACAGACATTCAGCAGGAGTTTGCCTCCTGCAATGTATACGCTCGTCCCGATTGCCATGATTGCTGGGCAAAGCTTTACTGCTCAGGCGGTTGTGCCGCCAACGCATACCACTCCACAGGCAAGGTGACAGGCGTATACAAATACGGCTGTGAGCTTTTCCGCAAGAGGATGGAGTGTGCAATTATGGTGGCAATTGCCAGAGCCTTCGGAGATAACAAGTAATGAACACATCCATCTGTGATTTCGTACGCAATTATGCCGCAGAAAACGCTCTGAGGCTTCATATGCCGGGGCACAAGGGTATAACTCTGCTTGGGTGCGAAAACCTCGATATAACAGAAATACAGGGTGCTGACAGCCTTTATGAGGCACAGGGCATCATAAAAGAAAGCGAGCTCAACGCAAGCTTGCTTTTCGGCTGTGATACTTTTTACAGCACAGAAGGCTCATCCCAGTGTATTCGGGCTATGCTGTACCTTGTGACCCTTTACGCCAAGGAGACAGGCAGGAAACCCCTGATATACGCAGGCAGAAATGCTCACAAGACCTTTATCACCGCCTGTGCTCTCATAGATTTTCAGATTCAGTGGCTCTACCCCCGTGATGATGAGTCCTATCTGTCCTGCACTGTAGATACACAGGAGCTTGACGAGATACTTTCGTCTGCTCAGGAAAAGCCTGCGGCTGTGTACCTGACAAGTCCTGATTATCTGGGCAATGTGGCAGATATACAGGGGATTTCCAAGGTTTGCAAAAAACACGGCGTGTTGCTTATAGTTGACAATGCCCACGGTGCATACCTGAGGTTTTTGGAAAGCTCTCAGCATCCCATAGACTTAGGAGCAGATATGTGCTGTGACTCAGCCCACAAGACCCTGCCTGTGCTGACAGGGGGTGCTTACCTGCACATTTCACCTGATGCTCCAAGGCTGTTTGCTGAGAGGGCAAAGAGTGCACTGTCGCTTTTCGGCTCTACAAGCCCATCTTATCTGATTCTTCAGTCCCTTGATATGGCAAACAAATACATTGCCAAAGGGTATACAGACAAGCTGGCAGAGTTCATCCCACTGATACAAAAGGTCAAAGCAAGCCTCACAGAAAAGGGCTACACCCTTGTTGGTGCAGAGGAGCTTAAAATTACAATCAGCACCAAGCCCTACGGCTACACTGGATATGCCCTTGCAGATATTCTGCAAAAAGAAAACATCGTCTGTGAATTTACCGACCCTGATTTTCTGGTACTGATGCTCACCCCTGAGAACACGCAGGCAGAGCTTGCAAGGCTTACTCAGGTACTGTGCAGTATTACTGCTCAAAGCCCTGTGACTACCCTGCCCCCTGCCTTCCACACCCCTGAGCAGGTTATGACTGTAAGAGAGGCTATGTTCTCAGCGTCTGAGACCATAAACACAACAGACAGCATCGGACGGATTCTTGCAAGCACAAGCGTAGGCTGTCCTCCTGCAGTACCGCTTATCGCCTGCGGAGAAAGAATAGACAAGCATACAGCAGAGTGCTTTGCCTACTATGGCATCACCGCCTGCACTGTAATCAAATAAAAACCAATCCCTTGGAACTCAGCTTTCCAAGGGATTTTTCTATAAAAAAAGCTCACGGAGGGGTGGAGAAACCGTGAGCTTTTATATATAAAACACACCTTGCGGACATAAGTGTGTTTTACATCTGAGATTGCTGATATTATATTACACAGACCTACCAAAAAGCAACGAACCTTGTAAAATCAAGGAGATTATTGTAAAAGTGATAATACTCTCAATGCTTCTGACATTGGAGCATAATGGTTGTTCTGAATTTCTTGTCCATGGTGTACTCGGTCACAAGCTGACCGCCGTACTTGCGTGCAGTACGACTTATGCTATACAGTCCCACTCCGTGACCACCCCCTGACTTTGTGCTTTTGTAGCCCGTTGCCAGCTTATGAGGCTTCTTGTCACAGCTGTTGATTGCCTCAATAAAGCAAAAGCATCTGTTTTCAGAGCTGTACATCCTGACCTGCACATTCTTCTCCTCGCTCTGAGCCGCCGCTTCGATGGCGTTATCAAGAGTGTTGGAGAGCATAGCACACAAATCTGCATCACTTAAAAAACTCAAGTCGGGATTGTTATACTCCAGCTCAAGCTTTACTCCGCTACCTCTGCACAGGCTCGCCTTCTGAGACAATACAATATCTGCGACTCTGTTTCCGCTTAATCTTTCAGACCTGCCCAGACAGGTAGTGTTCTGTATTGAATCGATATATTTTGCAATCCCCTCGGTATCATCATCCTGTGCCATACATCTGATAAGCGTCAGGTGATGCTTTATATCGTGGATAAGCACACGACGCTCCTGATAACTTTCCTCAAGCCGTTTCACATACTCAGCATCCGCCTCAGACCTGTACTGTGACAGCTTTTCTGCCGGTCTGCGTCTTGACCTGTGCAGGCATCTCTCATACAAATAAACCGCAAGCACACTTATACATAACAGCACTATAAACAAAGCACAGAAGACTACAGTATGCAATGTATACCTGAAATAGCAAAAACAACTCCACATAAGGCAACAAAAATGAAGTGATATGCATATAATCGAACTCACAGACGCCACCTCATTGCATATGCCATATCCTCTCTGAACTGATTAAACCTCCGTACAGATGCATCAATCCTCATAGTTTTTCCATTATTTAACCTCAGGATTATGCTTCTGTCGTCAAAGCCTGACACATACCTCAGATTGACAATATAGCTGTAATGGGGATGGGAATAATAAGCAATTTGCTCAGTCCGTTTGAGCCACTCCTTCATAGTGACTATGGTGGGATAGATTACACCTGTATCGGTTACAACAAAGGTCTTTCTGTCGAAGGAATAGATACACACCACCTCTCGCTCACGAAGTGTTACAGGCAGATGCTCTGATAGAAATGTAAGCTCCCCTGCCTGCTGTGTAACCGCATCCAACGCACAGTAGAGCCTTGCTCTGTTTACAGGCTTCTCAAAATAGCGGAACACCTTCAAGTCCATAGCCTGGTCCAGATACTCCAGATGACTTGTTATGATAAAGATAACTGTATCCACATTATTATTCATAAGCCTGTAGCCCGTCTGGATTCCGTTGAGCCCACTCATCTCTACATCAAGAAAAGCAATGTCTGTCCTTCCGCCAAATCGGTCAAGCTCATCACCGCTACTGAATAGTCGAATATTGCAATCCAACTGCTTCTGAATAAAATACCCATGTATCAGGTTTTTTAGCTGATCCCTCATATACGGGTCATCATCGCAAATGGAAATATTGAACATAAAAACCTCCCAATAACAACACTATAGTCACCGTAATACAAATGACAATAATACGGCGTGAGTATATTTCACATCCTAATTCTATCACAAAACCTGACAGATTTCCACATTTTTGCTGATATTATCCTAAATTTGGGAGATATTCTACCATTTGCACAAAAAATAAAAGTCAGTAACCAACACAGTTACTGACTTTAATCTATCGTATTAATTTATCAGGTTATTCTTGTCAGAACGATTACCTCACTGTTATCAGTGCTTCTCACTATCATAGAAGTTTCACTGAGTGCTAAGGTACCCTTGAAGCTTCCGCTTGCAGACAGACAGGTATATTCAAACTCTCCTGTTTGCTCATCGTAGGAATATCTGCAAACAACGGTGTACTTACTGCCATCACGCACCGCAGTGATATGAAGGGTGGATTGAGAATTCATCATCCACAGAATTTCATCATCAGTTGATGTAACCTTCCACTCACCTGCAAGGGGTGACTCATCAACAGTTGCACCTGACATACCTGTAGTGTCCGTATTATCTTTATCGTCGCTACAGCCCCAGAGCACACTCAGTGACAAAGCCACAAGAATCGCCAGAATAAAAGCAAGTATTTTTTTCATAATACACCTCATATCTCAAGTTTAAGAAGTTTTGCCGCATTTGACCAGAGAATTTTTTCTCTCTCCTCATTTGTCAGCTTCAGACTATCTATACGCTCAAGCTCTTGCTTACAATCCCACATAGGGAAGTCTGTGCCGAACATAACCCTGTCAGCACCGTAAATTCTTATCAGCTCACCAAACCTCTCTATATCCATAAAGCCCGAGGAGCTGGATGTATCTACAAAACAATGGGAATCTCTCAGATGCTCTACTGCCTCATCCCACACAGACCATCCGCCGAAGTGAGCCCCGATAACAGTAAGCTCAGGGAACAGCTTACAAATGCGTGCTATGCGACGGGGATGGGAATAATCATAGCGGAAGTCTCCGCAATGTATCATCAGGGGAAGTCCCTTGCTCTCCATATATTCATACAGCTCAAGCATACGGTCATCGTCTGCATTGAAGCCCTGAGTATCAGGGTGAAGCTTGATACCTTTAAGTCCCATTGCAATACAGCGGTCAACCTCCGAACACTTGTCCTCGTAATCGGGATGCATAGAGCCGAAGCCCGAAAGCTTATCAGGATGAGCGTTGACCTGAGCTGCAATAAAATCATTTATCTTCTGCACCTGCATAGCACTTGTTGCCACTGAGTAAACCACACTGTGGCATACACCTGCTTCCTCCATACTCTCCAAAAGCTTGGACACAGAGCCTACTCCGTCCATAGGCAAATCGTAGAATTCGCCGATAGCAACAGTAGCTCGCTCCGCAATCTTATCGGGATATATATGCGTGTGAAAATCGATTATTTTCATAAATACCATCCTGTTAAATGTACATCGTACATAATGTCATTAGTCCTGCAAGATTTTCAGGCTAATTTCTCATCAATAAAAACGGCAGTAACATTTTCTGCAGTATTCATAGAAAATGTAAATGTTCTGTCATAAGAGAGAATCTGTGCACCGTCTGTCCAGTATGCAAACACATAAACTACGCCGTCCTCTACAAAGTTCTCCTTTGCTGTAACGGTTACTGTGCAATCCTCCAGATACTTATCCGCTGTTGCGTTATCCGAGGATACAAGCTTGCCGTCGGTACAAAAATCCACATAAACAGGCTTCCTCTGCCACTTTGATAAAATCACCACTGTGTTGTTAACCCCAAGCTGAGAGCGCACTTCTTCCTCAGTAAGACTCCAACCGATAAAGTCATACTCCTCCGATACAGGCTGATTCTCTGAATACTCAAACTCATCTGCAGTTGAATAATACTGAATCTCAGCCACACGGTCTTTTATCTCTGACAGGTATACTACCTTTTTTACATTTGCATCATCATAGGTATACAAAGCTTTTATATAATCATTTCCGTCGGTTACAAAGGTGTACTCTATATCCTCAGACAAAAGCTCGCCTGTATATAAATCTGCCCAACCAAGAAACTCATCCTCTGATGCCGCGTTTGCCGTCACAGTAACCTGAACCTCTGCAGGAAAATTGCAGTCGTAATATATAACTCCCTGAGGTCTTGGCTTGCTGTCTGCTACACTAAGGCTGAATCCGCTGCCACCGGTTGCATCCACAAAGAGCATACCCTTGAGGAGTGCTTTTTCGTATTGGGCAACAACAGTAATATCCGAATCAACACTTTCAAAGGATGTATCCCATCCTGCAAAAGTGTATGAATATTCATCATCGTTTTCTCTGTGCGGTATCTGAGGTACCACAGCAGGCTCACCCTGAGCAATCTTCTGTACATCAAGCACAGTACCGTCGTAATCCTCAAATGTTACAGTATACACAGGAGGATTATACCAAAGGGATACGCTTTTGCCATCAGCTAAATGAAGCATACACTCGGAATTTACCTTATAGCTCCATCCGCTTGCCTTATTTATAGCAAGCCACTGAGACAGAGTTCCGCCGTAGTAAATATCTTTAAGTGACGAACAATAATTAAAAGAGCTTCCTAATATATCGGTGATAGTCGCAGGCAGATATATCTCCTCAAGCTTAGACATACCGTTAAAGCAGGATATAGGAATAACAGAAATATTATCACTGACTGTAACTGACTTGAGAGATGTGTTCAGGAACTGACTCTTCAGCAAGGTTTTGTTTGTGGGGCTGAACTCAAATTCCTTGAGGTTTCTCAGTGACGAGTAGGAGCCCATCTGTTCAAGGGATGTGCCGCCTGTTATGCTTTCAAGGGCTGTACATCCTGAAAAAGACGAACTGTCTATAGTCTTGCAAACAGAGCCTTCCTCAAAAACAACTGTTTTCAGTGAGCTGCAGCTATAGAATGCATACTCTCCGATATCCTCTACAGTGTTAGGAATAATCACAGTTTCGATTTTTGCACCGAGGCAGGTTCTCTGAGGAATTTCAGTTACTCTGCCGAAGCTGACTGTTTTTAACGAAGTGCAGTTTTCCATCAAGCCTACCTTGCTGTAATTAATATTCGCAAAAGTGGGGCTTAACTGTTTATTTATAGTGGTACAGGTATCAGGCAGAATAATCTGTTTCAGTGAGGGATTATTGTTGAAACCTGCTGTACCGACTGTTTCAAGGGAGTTTCCTATATTAACTGTTTCAAGCAGATAATTTCTTGAGATTGCAAAATCATCCAGAACCTTCAGTGAGTTTGGCAGGTTAAGAACCTTGAGTACAGGTGAATATCTGAAACAGAAGATACCTGTTGCTTCTACTGTCTCAGGAACTGTGATTTCCTCCACACATACTCTGTAAAATGCCCAGTCACCAATATATGTTACACCGTCTTCAATGACAATGCTGCTGACTTTGTAGCCATTAGGATTATTGGCGTGATAATCAGCAGTAGGAAGGTAGGTATCTCCGTTTACATCGAGGAAATATGCTCCGTCCTCACTGATATAAGGCTCGTCCCTGTACTTATACCAAGGAGACGGCTCGTAGTATTTATTATAGTCATACATGGGACCTTCGCCGAAAATCCTCAGTAATCCGTCAGCGTTAAGCTCCCAGTAAAGAGAATCTCCGCATTTTCCGCTATCAAGCACAACTGCCTCATCAGAAGTTGCAGATACACTCGTAAGCTTCGCCTGCTCATCATTCGCAGTAGAAATTGCTATAACAGTCAAAGGAATCATACTGAGCAAAATGGTTGTAATGATGATAAAGGATAATAATCTTTGAGATACATTTATCATATTATTATACATAAAAAGTCCTCCAAAGCCTTATTAAAAATCAGACTACAAAAGCTAAAACAAATTATATCAACCAAAAGTCCCCTTGTCAATTCACAGGGATTTTACGCAAAGCACCTATAAATCTTAAAACAATCAGAACTGAACATTCCACTCATTCATAAATTCAGCTATGAAGTCACGCATAAATTGTTCTCTGTGCTCTGCAAGCACCCTTGCGGTATCAGTATTCATCATACTTTTAAGCAGAAACAGCTTTTCGTAAAAATGATTGACGGTGGTGGACTCGGATGTAAAATACTCCTGCTCCCCCATATTAGGTCTTGGAGGTATCTCAGGGTCGTACATTGCCCTGTGATGACTGCCGCCGTATGCAAAGGCTCTTGCAATACCTACGGCACCTAAAGCATCAAGTCTGTCTGCGTCCTGCACACACTTACCCTCAAGGGTATCAGGAGAAACGGAGTCCGCCCCCTTAAAGCTGACCTGATTTATAACAGTGCAGATTTTCTCAGTTGTTTCATCGTCCACTTCATTTTCTCTGAGAAAAGCCCTTGCCCTATCCTTGTGCTCACAGGTATCAGGAGACAGCTTTCTGTCGTCTGCATCGTGCAGAAGTGCAGAAAGCTTAACAACAAAAATGTCTGCACCCTCCTTCTGAGCAAGCACAGTTGCCATTTTGTACACCCTCATCGTGTGCTGAAAATCATGCCCCGTAAAGTCAGAGGCAAAGAGCTCTTTAATATATTCAATTGCATTATTGATGATGTAACTGTACATAACCCCACCTCATACACAACAGGAATTAACAAAAAAACACAGAAATAACAACTCATTTATACAGTTTCTGCAAATTCAAGTCTGTCAAACTCCACGAATTATGAAATTTAACGAAGGGCTTTTATTCTCCTTGTTTATCAAGAATTTGAAAAGCAGGAACTAGGGTATGTTCTAACTGTATGCCGGTATAGGTTCTATTGAGATAATCTGCTTGTTGTTCATCTTTCACCAAGTAATAGTCCTCAAACAGAATGTTTTTCTGTGCAGAAAACTTATGAAGATGATACGCTTGCACCAAGTATAGCGCACCGCATATACGACAACGCGCCAACCGACGCACACCATTTTTTCCATCATCCCAACGATACAGAAACCATCGGATGCTCCCGTCCGGATTTTTGGGCATTGGATCATATTCCTTTATTGCCATAAGATTTTCTTTATTACAACAATGCATACTATTATTCAATACTCCCATTATCAAATTCAAGTTTATTAAATTGATTATATCTTAAACAAAACACTTTTACAATAACAACTTTGAGACTTACTATACAATTACTTATTCTAGCTTTTCTATAAAAAACACAGTACCAAAGTGGTACTGTGTTGGGAAGAGTCGGAAGATATGTTATGTTTTAAACATCTGATATCTGCATATATAATGAAATATTTTCCGCTTGGAAAATATGAAATAATTCACTGTCGTGAATTATGAAATTTTCTGCTGACGCAGAAAGTGAAATAAAATTCGCCTCTTAACATTTGCGAAGCAAATATTTCATACGCATCAGCGTATTTCATAGCGAAGCTATTTCACTCGCCAAAGGCGAATTTCATTGAAAAAACCGCCGAAGATTTCGGCGGTTTTTTCTGGTGCGCTGCAAGGGACGCAGAATTAAAATTCTGCCACCCTCGGCGACCCAATGCTTCGCATTCGGTACCCGCCTCACGCTTCGTGCCTAAAAACAGTCCACCGGACTGTTCTCTTCACGGCACTCACCCTCTCAGGGTTCGAGTCCCTAAAACGCCTCATAAAAACAAAACACACAACACCAAATGATGTTGTGCGTTATGTGGTGCGCTGCAAGGGACTCGAACCCCTGACCTACTGGTTCGTAGCCAGTCACTCTATCCAGCTGAGCTAGCAGCGCATATCGTTTTCACGACCATAATATATTACCACATCTTTTAAAAAAATGCAAGCATAAATGTGATTATTTATTGAATTATTCTGAGATGATAATTGTTGAAAATATCTAAACATATCAGCAAACCATTGGTGCAAGGCTTAGGGGCGTCGCAGGCGCCGCCCCTACGATAGAGGCTACCACCGAGTAGGGGCGGTTCACGAACCGCCCGATAAACCCTACCTCAATACAAAACCTTTCTTTTTACTCCCTTCGTCATTGGCTTTCAGTCAATGCCACTTCCCTCAAGGAGGGAAGCATATATACCTCAAGAAAGAGGCGGACACACAAAAATCGGTCTTTCACCGAAGTGAAAGACCGATAATTACTGCATGATATTGAGTTTCAGTTAAGGATATACCTTAGGTGCTGAATTACTCGTTGATAGCGATAACTGCGCCAGAACCTACTGTTCTACCACCCTCACGGATAGCGAAACGCAGACCAACCTCGATAGCGATAGGAGTGATAAGCTCAACATCCATCTCAACATTATCGCCAGGCATGCACATCTCTGTGCCCTCGGGGAGGCTGATTGTACCAGTAACATCAGTTGTTCTGAAGTAGAACTGGGGACGATAGTTGTTGAAGAAAGGTGTGTGACGGCCACCCTCGTCCTTAGTCAGAACATAAACCTGACCACGGAACTTTGTGTGGGGGTTGATTGAACCGGGCTTAGCAAGAACCTGGCCACGCTCGATCTCAGATCTCTGAACACCACGGAGGAGAACACCAACATTCTCACCAGCCTCAGCAAAGTCAAGAGTCTTTCTGAACATCTCAAGACCAGTAACAACAACCTTGCGTCTCTCGTCTGTGAGACCAACGATCTCAACTTCTTCCTGAGTCTTAACTGTACCTCTCTCAACTCTACCTGTAGCAACTGTACCACGACCTGTGATTGTGAATACATCTTCTACGGGCATGAGGAAGGGAAGGTCAGCCTTACGCTCGGGAGTGGGAATGAAGCTGTCAACAGCATCCATAAGCTCATGAATGCAAGCATACTCAGGAGCAGCGGGATCCTTGGAAGCGCTGTCGAGAGCCTTGAAAGCGGAACCCTTGATGATGGGTGTGTCGTCGCCGGGGAACTCGTACTCTGT
>JAFUJH010000071.1 GCA_017473775.1 Ruminococcus sp. | reverse complement strand
GATGATTCCATTGACTCAAATCATATCAAAGACGGAGTAGTTGGCGGTAACCATATGAAGGATGGCGCTCTCGACAGACTCTCTCTGTTCTCTGCAGATATGATTGCAAAGTATATGTCACTGCATGTTTATACCCGTTCTGTGGCTGGTGGGATTACAGATGCAGTGTACAACTCTATGACAAATGAGGGTATCTACAAGGTAGATGCCATGACAGGTGTACATCAGGTTGTAATTGTACTCAAGCCTGCATCAGATGCTTACCTTATGCAGATAAGACTCAGCTACAATAAGCTTGAGTACCGCGGAATATGGTGCACCGAGGACGGAGTATATGCAGACGAGGATTGGGAGAATTGGGTAGACCTGACTTCTGGTGGCTCTGGTGGAGCTGATGGCTTAACTCCATATATTGGAGAGAACGGAAATTGGTTTATTGGAGACTCTGATACGGGAGTAAAAGCTCAGGGTGAAAAAGGTGACACTGGAGCAACAGGTGAAAAAGGAGATGATGGCTATACTCCTGTAAAAGGTGTTGACTATTTCACACCAGCAGACAAGGCAGAGATAACCCAAGAGGTTGTTGCTGAACTTAATCCGCCTGATTATGTTGAAACAGAGGCGGCCTCTGTAGTGGATAGAGTTATGTCAGCACTGGGGAATAGAACACTCATCATCGCTTGCATTACCGATTTGCATTATGGCAGTTATGGATATTATGAAGGTGTTACAGATTATTCCAAAGGAGTTAAACACGCTTGTCAGGCTCTGAAGTATATTGATGAACGCATTAAGCTTGATGCCGTTGCGGTGCTGGGAGATTATACAGACGGAATGGCGGCAGAGCAGTATGATACAGCAGTATATGATTTCAAGGGCGTCAATAGTGTATTGGATAAGCTCCGTTTTGTTCCTAACCTCAGACTGCAGGGCAACCACGATTTTGTTGCAGAAAAGTCCCCTGCGGCATATAGATATATCGGAGCCTATAGTGATGATGCTGTGGTTTGGGGTAACTGCTTAGGCGGATATTTCTATAAGGATTTTGAGGCTCAGAAACTCAGAGTTATATGCCTCAATACAAGCGAGCTTGGAAATGATAGCTTAGCCTGCTCTGCAGAGCAGTATCAGTGGTTTGTAAACTCTCTTGATATGACATCAAAGTCTGATGCAAGTGAGTGGCAAATCCTTATACTCTCTCATATTCCGTTAGATTACTGGGCAGGAAGTGACGGCTATAAATTTGCTTATATTCTTAATGCGTACCAAAATGGTACAAGTTGGTCTGACGATTCTGTATCCTGTGATTTTTCAAGTGGAAACAATAGAGCGAAAATTGTTGGTAATATTCACGGACATACGCATAATCTGAAAACAGATAAGCTTTACCTTGGCAATATTGAAAGCTCAACAGAGCAGATAAATGTGTGGAGAATGGCTACACCTAACGCTTGTTTCGGTGCTGAAAACAAGGAATATACAGGTTATACAGAAGATAATCCTTATGTAAAAACAGCCAACTCAGCAAAAGATACAGCCTTTTGTATCTATTGTATTGATTTGGATACCTGCACTATAAAGGCTATCTGTTATGGTGCAGGTTATGACAGAGAGCTGAATTATGAGGATAATTCCACATCTTCAAACGAGCCTGCATATACAAACATACTTGACTCGGTAGGTTATACCGCAGACAAGAGATTTTCTACATCCAGCGGTGAACTCAGAGATAATACAGGTACTTTGGTGACAGGACAATTTGCTGTATCAGCAGGTGATACAATTTATTTAAAGAATGTGGGATTGTCTGATGATATAACGGACGCTCACGAGTCCAGAGTGTGCTCATGGAAATCCGACGGAACCTATAACACATATTTACAGCTCAATAATACTCTTTCGGAAGAATACGGAGTAGTGAGCGTGGATGGTAACATCACACAGTTTAAGGTGCTGGAGTCATATTTAGGCGATACTACGGGTACTATTGCGATTTGTGCAAGTTATATCGGTACGGACTCAGTTATTACGGTTAACGAGCCTATTGTGTAACAGGCAATTTTCTGTATGTATATCAGAGAGGATAGAGTAGTACCATACTTTATCCTCTTGTCAGGTTGCAACAGTTACGATGCAACAGAATTGCTACAAAAAGTATGACGACAAACAGGAGGTAAATAATGGCAAATATAAAATGTATTGATGTTTCCGAGTGGCAGGGAACTATAGATTGGAAAAAGGTAAAGTCAGCAGGCTACGGCCACGCCATACTCCGTGCAGGTTTTGGCAGAAGTGCAACTCAGAAAGATAAAACCTTTGAGACTAACTACAAGAACGCCAAAGCAGCAGGTGTGAAACTGGGTGTTTACTGGTACTCCTATGCTGTGGATAAGACTGATGCTGTGAATGAGGCAAACGCCTGTATTCAGGTGCTCAAGAGCAAAAGTCTTGATATGCCTGTGTTCTTTGATATGGAGGAATCATCCATGACAAAGCTTGGCAAATCAGCCCTGACAGAAATGGCAAAGGCGTTTTGTAACACTCTTATCAAGGCAGGCTACAAAGCAGGTGTGTACAGTAACCCTAACTGGTTTACCAACTACCTTGATTACAAAGCATTGAGAAAGCTTTATCCCATCTGGCTTGCACAGTATTATGTAGAGCCTCAGTACGATTGTGATGTGTGGCAGTATTCTTCCCAGGGGAAGGTCAGCGGCATCACAGGCAATGTGGATATGAATGTAATCTACAATTCCGATATCGTCAAGTCATCGGCAGTCAAGCCTACAGAGCCTGACACCCCACAGGCCAAAGAGGTGCTTGAGACAGCAGCCCTGCAGGCTCTGCTTCGTCAGGCTTACGCACTGGGTATAGTCAAAACTCTTGTTACTCCCATAGATAACAAGAAGGGGAAGCTTACCAATGGTGCTGTTATTGAGGCAAGAGAGTATCTGGGTTACCAAAATCCCACATCATCAGTGGATATCAAGCTTATTACAGACCTTGACACTGCTGTCTCAGCAAAGCTTTCTGAGCTTTTGTCACGGCAGGCAGGGGATATAAACGGCGACGGCAGTGTTGATATCAAGGACGCCACAGAAATTCAGAGGAAGGTGGCAGGGCTGTAAAATGATAGGGAAATTCATTGCATCCTTTGTTGGCGGTTTCTCACTGCAGAAGCTCACCATCTCCTCAATAATTGCAGGAATAGGCGGATTTGCGGCGTGGTTTCTTGGGGGCTGGGATGAACTGATTATCTGTCATTTGACACTTATGGTTATTGATTACCTGACAGGTGTGGCAAAGGCAGTCTGCGAGAAGAAGCTCTCAAGCAAGATTGGCTTTAGAGGAATTATCAAAAAGTTTCTGGCACTCCTTGTAATCGGATTGTCGGTTACATTGCAAACTCTCCTGCCTGATGGCGTACCACTCAGAGAAATCACAGTGCTTTTCTTCATAGCAAACGAGGGCTTTTCTATTCTGGAGAATGCAGACGGACTCATTCCATTGCCACAGAAGCTTCGCAATGTTTTGCTTCAGCTTCAGTCAAAAGCAGAGGACAAAGCTGACTCCGATGCGGAAGAATCAGACACAGATACTACAGAGGAATAAATAAAACAACAGGACAAAACAGGGCGACAGTGTGAGAAATCATACTGTCGCCCTTCCTTGATTTTTGATATACATTGTGCTATAATATCTGTTAATAATGGATAAGTGTATGAACTTTCAGATTACTTACTGATTTTTGATATAAAAGGAGAGGGATATTATGGCTATAAAGGTAACACTTCTTGCGCACACTCCAAGCCCTGAGGAGATAGTAGCTGCAGCGGCAAAGTTGTGCTATTCACCTGTGGGTATTGACGATATCCGCGAGGGTTTAACCGAGGAGAAAACAGCATCCTTTGTAAAGATGCTCGCAGATATGGGTCACGCAAGCCCCACAGAGCACGCATCCTTTACCTTCGGTATCGAGGGTATCTCCCGTGCTTGCTCACATCAGCTTGTGCGTCACCGTATTGCATCCTATAGCCAGCAGTCCCAGAGATATGTAGATGGTAACAGCTTTGAGTTTGTTACTCCTCCTGAGATTTCAGGGGATGACCATTGCCTTGAGGTTTACAACCGCGTAATCGACCTGCAGATGCAGGCATATTCCGATATCCGCGATGCTCTGGCTGTTAAGTACATCCGTGACTTTACAGACAAGGAATATACAGGTACTGACGCAGAGATTATTGACCAATTCAAAGCTGACAATAAAGCTCAGTGCTCTGCATTCATCAAGAAGGCAAATGAGGATGCACGCTACATTCTGCCTAATGCCTGCACCACAAAGATAGTCTGCACCTTCAACGCAAGAAGCCTCGAGAACTTCTTTGCTCACCGCTGTTGCAACCGTGCCCAGTGGGAGATTAGAGAAGTTGCCGAGCAGATGCTTTTAATCTGCAAGGAGGTTGCACCTCATTTGTTTGCAAAGAGCGGTCCCTCTTGTATGCGTGGTGCTTGCCCTGAGGGTGCAATGACCTGCGGAAAAATTAAGGAAGTAAGAGAAAAATACGGATATGGAAAATAATCAGAGTAAAAAAGGACGCATAATAGTAATAGAAGGACTTGACGGCTCAGGCAAGGGCACTCAGTCCAAAATTCTTATGGAGAAATTATCACAGCGCTATAATGTGCGGAAAATTTCCTTTCCTGATTATGACAGCCCTGCGTCCGCACCTGTGCAGATGTATCTTCACGGAGAGTTTGGCAGTAATGCCTCCTGCGTCAATTCCTACGCGGCGGCATCCTTCTACGCAGTGGACAGGGTAGCAAGCTACCTGAAGCATTGGAAGCAGGATTATGAGGCAGGCACTGTTTTTGTCCTTGACAGATATGTAACCTCAAATATGATTTATATGCCTGCAAAGCTTCCTAAAAGTGAGTGGGATTCCTTCCTTTCGTGGCTGTCAGATTTTGAGTATGATAAGCTGGGACTTCCTAAGCCCTCAGGTGTTATCTACCTTGATATGCCTACAGAGATTTCTCAGAAGCTTATGTCTGGCAGATATAACGCTGACGAGTCTAAAAAGGATTTGCACGAAAAGGATGTAACCTTCCTCAACGCCTGCCGTGAGAGTGCCCTCTATGCGGCAAATAAGCAAGGCTGGACGGTTATAAGTTGCAGTGACGGCGAAGCTCCTTATACTATAGAGGAAATCGCAGACAAGGTATATAAAACCGCCTGCACATTTCTTGATATTTAAGATTGCCTCTCTTGTTTGAAGGTAACTAACCCACCATAGGCGGTGGAGGGATTAACATTTATTTATTCAGGAGGACATAATATGTTCTATTGTTTTTTAACAACAGGTTTTGAAGAAATAGAGGCAATCACCACTGTTGATATGCTTCGCCGTGCAGGAATTGATATGAAAACCGTAGCAGTTACAGAGGATAATACCCTTGCTGTTACAGGTTCTCATAACATCACAATCACTGCGGATATGCACATCACTGATGCAAGCAGTGATGTGTGTGTGGGTGTATTCCTCCCAGGCGGTATGCCAGGTACAACAAATCTTGACGAAAGTGCACAGGTCAGAGAGCTTATCTCCTGCTGTGCTGAAAACGATAAATACATTTTTGCTATCTGTGCCGCTCCTTCTGTGCTTGGTCATATGGGACTTCTCAGCGGTAAAGCGGCTACCTGTTATCCCGGATTTGAGCCTGAGCTTACAGGGGCACAGCTCTCATCTGAGCCTGCAGTGCAGGATGGTAAAATTATCACAGGCAAGGGCCCCGGTGCAACTATTGCGTTTGCTTCTCTCATTATAACCGAGCTTAAAGGCAGTGCAGTGTGTGCTGACCTTAAAAGTGCAATGCAGTGCAGTGAGTAAGGTGAAGGACGAAAAGGTAAAGCTTCGTCAGCATTACCGCTCTATGAGAGATAAAATGACCGCTGAGTACAAACACAGCCTTGATATCGAGATTGCAAGCCGACTGCTTTGTACCCGAGAATATATGAACGCAAAGACCATTATCACCTATGTTGCAAAGAAGGGTGAGGTTGAGACCCGAGGTATTATTCACGCCGCTTTTGCAAACGGCAAACAGGTTGCAGTTCCTAAGTGCGGAGAAAAGGGTGAAATGAGCTTCTACCTCATCACATCTATGGATGACCTTGTTGCAGGGGTGTTCGGAATAATGGAGCCCGATACAGACAAATGCAGACTCCTTGAGGATTTTGCCGCCTCCCTTTGCATTGTGCCTGCCTTTACCTTTGACCCTCAGGGGCAACGCCTTGGCTACGGCGGCGGCTACTACGACCGCTTCCTCAGTACATATCAGGGGATAAGTGTGGGACTTTGCTATACAAGCTTTGTCAAATGGGATTTACCTGTGGAATCCCACGATGTACCCGTGAGGTTTCTTGTAACAGACAGATATGCACGGCATACAGCCGATAAGATATAAATCAAACCCTTTGGAGGTGTTTATATGAGCGAGAATACAGATAACCGCGATAATCAGAATCAGGAGGATATACGCCTGTATCGTCAGCGTAGGGTTGACCAGTTCAGAATGCATATTGAGGAGGATGACTCTTTACCTGAGGCTCAGGCTGACTCTGATTTTTCTGATGAGATTACTTCTTTCTCGGATGAGTCCACCCGTGCTCAGATTGAGCGTGATTCAAAGCGTGAACTCAGACGCCAGAAGAACGAGGAGAAGAAAATCCGCCGTATCAAAGCAGGACAGAACAAGAAGGTGTATCACATTGCATGGATTGCTGTGGTGATTATCCTTTCTGTTGTTGCGTCTCAGTTCCTCATCATCGGTAGTAACGACTTCCTCGCTATCACAAGAGAGGACGAGACTCCTGCTACCATTATTATCGAGGCTGACGATACTGTGAATGATGTTGCCAAAAAGCTTGAGGACAAGGGCGTTATCAACTCCACAGGATTTTTCTCGGTTTTTGCCAATATTACAGGCAAGATTGACGATATGGAACCCGGAGTGTATCAGATTCCCAAAAATAAGGATTACCTTGCTATCCTCAATCACCTTCAGTTTACCGGCAACCGCCAGACAACAATAACTCTGCAGATTACCGAGGGTACAAATGTCCTTGACCTGGCACACCTGCTGTATGAGTCAGGCGTTACCTACGATGTGGACGAGTTCCTCCGTCTGTGCAATAGCGACGAGTTTGATGAGGACTATTCTTTCCTTGCAGATATTGATGATAATCCCAATCGTATATATAAGCTGGAGGGCTACCTGTTCCCTGATACTTACGAGTTCTATGTTGACGAGGCTCCTGACCTTACCATCAGGCGTTTCCTTGATAACTTCTACACAAGAGTTTTCGAGACTCAGTACGAAGTTAAGGGTTACAGCGATACAGTGACTATTTCACAGCTTATCAACGATAAGCGTAACTACACACTTGACGAGATAGTTAATATGGCATCTATTGTGCAGGGTGAGTCCGCAAGCTCTGAGGAAATGTTCAAGGTTTCCTCTGTTATCCATAACCGTCTTGATTACGGCCCTCAGTACGATATCCACACTCTGGGTATGGACTCCACCGCATACTATCCCTACAAAAATGCAGATTCAGTACCCGAGGAGGAGCTGGAGAGCTTTGTCAGCACCTACGGCACATATGAGAGAGAGGGACTTCCTCCCGGTGCAATCAACTCTCCTTGTGCAGATGCACTCATTGCGGCTGTTGCTCCCTCTGATACGGATTATCTGTACTTCTGTCACGGTGTTGATTCTGACGGCACAGTTACCTCTTACTTTGCATCAGACTACAGCACCCATATGTCAAATCTATCCAAAGCAGGTCTGAACTGATAATGAATGATTTAATTTTAAAGCCCGAGATACTTGCTCCTGCAGGAGACGAAGAAGCACTCCACGCCGCATTGCGGTTTGGCGCAGATGCCGTGTATGTAGGTGCACAGCAGTTCGGTATGAGAACATCACCAAAAAACTTTGACCGGGTATCCCTCAAAAGGGCAGTAGAGCACACCCACAGCTTAGGCAAGAAGCTCTACCTTACCTGTAATGTTCTGCCCCGTGAGCCTCAGCTTCACCTTCTGCCCGATTTTCTCTCCTATGCACAGGAGTGTGGGGTAGATGCTCTGATAATCGCAGATTTGGGTGTCTTTGAGCTTGCAAAGAAATATGCGCCCAATACCTCCAGACATATAAGCACTCAGGCAGGTATCGTCAACAGCGAAACCGCAAAGGCTTTCTACAATATGGGTGCAGACCGTGTGGTTTTAGCCCGTGAGCTTTCCTTTGAGGAGATTGCCGATATCCGTGCAAAGATTCCTGCTGAACTTGAGATTGAGTGCTTTGTACACGGTGCAATGTGCGTAAGCTTTTCAGGCAGATGCCTTATCTCCGAGTATTTAACAGGCAGAGACCCCAACCGCGGAGACTGCTCTCAGCCCTGCAGGTGGAAGTACCACCTGTATGAGGAAAACCGAGAGGGTAATTTCTATCCTGTTATGGAGGCAGACGGCGGCACCTTCCTTTACAACTCCAAGGATATGTGTATGATAGATTACATCCCCGAGCTTGTGAAGGTAGGTATAAGCAGCTTCAAAATTGAGGGCAGAGCCAAAACCGCATACTACAGTGCTGTTGCCACCAACGCCTACAGACAGGCTGTGGATGCATATTTTGATGGCGGCTGTCAGGATAACTTCAGAACTCCCGACAATATCCGTCAGGAGCTTGAGAAGATAAGCCATCGTGACTACAGCACAGGCTTCTACCTTGGCACAACTCCCGGTCAGAATACTTCCTCAGGCGGCTATATCCGTCATTATGATTTGGTGGCTCTGTGTGAAGAAGAAACTGACTTCGGCGGTATAATCACTCAGCGTAATAAGTTCTATCTGGGTGACGAGGTTGATGTACTGCCCCCAAGCGGACTCCCATTTACTTTTATTGCCGAAAAACTCATTAATGAAAACGGGGAAGAAGTAGACTCTACTCCTCATCCTATGCAGAGATTGGAACTTCATTGTGAAAGAAAAATCCCTGCAGGCTCCTTCCTCCGCGTAAAACGCAAATAAGGCTCCGATACAATAAGGCTCCCTTGTGTAACGCGTAGGGACTTTCTCCTATCATTGAGATTAGTTGTCGAGTTGCATTGTAGGGGCGATTCACGAATCGCCCGCAAAATCAAAGATACTTGACAATCCCTTTGATAAAAGCTATAATACCCATAGATATTGTTATAAAGCGTTGACGGGACGAGATGTTTTGTATAGCTTTCAGAGAGAGCACCCACGGCTGGAAGGTGCTCAAGCTAAAGATTCATCAGCCACCCCTGAGCTCTGTGCGATGAGTACAGCGTAAATCTGCGTTAAAGATAACCGAGTGGGCGTATTTATATAAATGCGTCAATCAGGGTGGTACCGCAGGATTTATACTCTTGTCCCTATTTTGGGGCAGGAGTTTTTTATTTTTACAGTAATTAATTGAAAGGATGATTTTATATGAAGTGGACAGGTCTTAACGAGCTCAGAGAAAAGTTCCTTTCCTTTATGGAGAGCAAAGGTTGCCTCAGACTTGAGAGCTTCCCTCTGATTCCTAAGGACGACAACAGCCTTCTGCTTATCAACAGCGGTATGGCTCCTATGAAGAAGTATTTTACAGGTGAGGTTACACCTCCCAGAACAAGGGTTACAACCTGCCAGAAGTGCATCCGTACTCCCGATATTGAGCGAGTTGGTATCACAGCACGCCACGGCACATACTTCGAGATGCTGGGTAACTTCTCCTTCGGCGATTACTTCAAGATTGAGGCTACTGCCTGGGCTTGGGAGTTCTTCACCGAAGTTCTGGAGATGCCCAAGGAGCTCCTCTATGTTTCCGTTTATGAGGATGACGACGAAGCATTCGATATCTGGACTCAGCGTGTAGGCGTTGACCCCTCACATATGTGCAGAATGGGTAAAGAGGACAACTTCTGGGAGCACGGCTCCGGTCCCTGCGGTCCTTGCTCTGAGATTTATTTTGACAGAGGCCCTGAGAAGGGCTGCGGCTCACCTGATTGTAAGGTAGGCTGTGAGTGCGACCGCTTTGTTGAGGTATGGAACCTTGTGTTCACTCAGTTCGAGAGCGACGGCAAGGGTAATTACACACCCCTTGAGCATCCCAATATCGACACAGGTATGGGTCTTGAGCGTCTTGCTTGCGTAATGCAGGGCGTAGACAACCTGTTCCTTGTAGATACAGTTCAGAATATTATGAAGCACATCTCCTCTGTTGTAGGCGTTGAATACGGCAGAGACGATAAGAGTGATATTTCTCTGCGTGTTATCACCGACCATATCCGCTCCACTACCTTTATGATTGGTGATGGCGTAATGCCCAGTAACGAAGGCAGAGGCTATGTTCTCAGACGACTTCTCCGCCGTGCCGCACGCCACGGCAGACTCTTAGGCTACAACAAGCCCTTTCTCTATGAGATTTGCTCCACAGTTATCAAGGAGAACGAGTCCGCTTACCCCGAGCTTAAAGAGAAAGAGCAGTTCATCACAAAGCTCATCCGTGTTGAGGAGGAGAACTTTGCAAAGACCATCGAGCAGGGCTTTGCTATGCTTGATGCTATCATCACCAAGGGTGATGTGAAGGTGCTCTCAGGTGAGGATACCTTCAAGCTTAACGACACCTTCGGATTCCCCGTTGACTTAACCCGTGAGATTCTGGCAGAGAAGGGTATCGAGGTTGACACAGACCGCTTCTACGAGCTCCTTGCAGAGCAGAAGAAGCGTTCCCGTGATGCAAGAAAGAACGCAGGTGCAGATGCTTGGATTTCTGACAGCGTAGACCTTTCTGATATTGAGGCTACCGAGTTTGTAGGCTACACAGATTACTCCTGTGATGCAAAGATAAAGGCACTCGTTGTAAACGGCGAGAGAGAAATTGCCGCTTCTGAGGGTGATAAAGTAGTTGTTGTTCTTGACAAAACTCCCTTCTATGCAGAGAGCGGCGGTCAGGTAGGTGACACAGGTATCATCAGAATCGGCGAGACCGAGTTTGAAGTTACCAACACCACCAAGGATCACGCAGGCATCTTTATGCACGCAGGTGTTGTGAAGAAGGGCAGCTTTGCTGTTGATGACTGTGCAGTTGCATCAATTGATACAGACCGCCGTCAGGCTATTATGCGTAACCACACAGCCGCACATCTCCTGCAGGCAGCACTGAGAAAGGTCCTCGGCAACCATGTTGAGCAGGCAGGTCAGCTTGTCAACGATGTGGCAGTACGCTTTGACTTTACTCATTTCTCAGCAATGACAGCCTCTGAGCTTGCAGATGTTGAGGCTCTTGTAAATAAATATATCTTTGATGCTATTGATGTAGTAACCCGTGAGATGCCCATTGCTGAGGCAAAGGAAATGGGTGCAATGGCACTGTTTGGCGAGAAGTACGGCGATGTAGTCCGCGTAGTAAATGCACAGGGCTGTTCAGTAGAACTGTGCGGCGGTACTCATGTTGATAATACAGCAAAGCTGGGACTCTTTAAGATTCGCTCAGAGGGCTCAGTTGCCGCAGGCGTTCGCCGTATCGAGGCTCGCACAGGTGAGGGTGTCCTCGAGATGATTACAAATCTTCTGGGCACAATCGCACAGTGCTCACAGACCCTCAAGGTTAGCAACGCAAAGGACCTGCCTGCAGGTTGTGAGAAGCTTATGGATGAGCTCAAGGCTAAGGATAAGAAGATAGCTGAGCTTGAGAATCAGATTGCGATGAGCAAGATTGCAAGCCTCACAGACAAAGCAGTTGAGATTGATGGCATCAAGGTGCTCACAGAGAAAATCGCAGATGCTGACGCAGATATGCTCCGCAATATGTGCTCAATGGTTACAGATAAGTTTGCAAACGCAGTTGTACTCATCGCAGGAGTAAACGGCGAGAAGCTGACTCTGTGCTGTGCTTGCGGTAAGGATGCAGTTGCAAAGGGTATCAAGGCAGGCAATGTTGTCAAGGCAGCCGCAGTTGTCACAGGTGGTAACGGCGGCGGTAAGCCCGATATGGCTATGGCAGGCGGCAAGGATATCTCCAAGGTAGATGACGCCTTAGCATCCGTTCTCGATACAGTAAAATCCACCCTCGGCTGATATCTTCCCCGTGAGGAAACTCCCTTGACAAGAGAGTTGCCATAAAATGACAGAGGGAGACAGGCTCGGTTAGAGCTGTCAGCAAAGCAGACATGGGGAGTTAATCCTTTCATACTAACGACAAAAATTAAAGTTCCAATCTGAATAGGTTGGAACTTTTTTGTTATATAGCAATGTATTTTGAAATTTATATTATGATTTCTTTAATTAAACTGACGGTTGAGTTTTTCTATTTTATGTCGATTGTGATTGTTCTAATATTATGGTAGAATCAGTACAGAAGATGACTTTGATTGTAAGTAAAAAAACAACCCAAAATATAAATATGTAACTTTTTTGTTGCAATTGTTTGTGTGTTATGATAGACTAAAATTGTAGGAAAATATTACTCTTTTATATAAGGAGGATTTTATATGACAAAGAAAATCACAAGCTTTATGTTGGCAGTGTTAATGCTGTTGTCTGTTTGTATTGTCAGTACAGGCTCTGTATCAGCAGAATCTGTAGACCTTCCCGAAGTAGCAGAAGGCTGTAACCGCTATTTCTTCCTTATGCCTGATGAGTTGAGCAACGAATATACCGACACAGCAGGAATATATTGGTGGGAAGGTACAGATGCGTGCACTTCCTGGCCGGGATATGAAGCTCACAAGGCAGACACAGACAATGTGTACTACTACGATGTACCAAAAGATGTAGAGGTTATTATCTGGAACAATAACCTTGACGGCGGTGCTGACAATACTCAGGATATATACTATCATGCAATCCAGACAGTAAACATCGGCACAGTTTGTTATGACAAAGGTGAAAACGAGTATTATCCCGACGGAGTTCCTTCTTTTGACGGTATGATATTTGTCATTGACTTTGACAAAACCTCAACAAGTGTTATGGCGGGCAAACTCTGTTTGGACGGCGATTGGTTCTACTACTACGGCAACGGTGAGTACGGTACCGAGGAGCCGGATATAGACTTTGAGGATTTACCAGAGGTTGAGATTGGCTGTTACCGCTATTTCTTCCTGATGCCCGATGATTGGTACAACGAGCACACCGACACAGCAGGTATATACTGGTGGGATGGCTATGCAACTCCTGATGAGTGGCCCGGTTACAAGACCCATAAAGCAGATGCTCCCAATGTTTATTACTATGATGTACCCAGAAGTGTTACATCTATCATCTGGAATAATTTCATAGACGGCGGCTCAGACAAATCTAATCCCATGTATGATTTTGCTAAGCAGACCAGAAGTATCAGCTCGGAATATTACGAACCCTGCGAGAACGAAAACTTCCCTGAGGGTACAGGCAACTTCAATGGCATGATTTGCGTTATTGACGAGGATTGGTATGACCCAAACATATTTGTAGATAATCAGAAACCATCCTGCAGTTGGTATTACTATTTCGGTGACGGCGAATACGGCACAGATGTTGACAAGGATGCAAGAACTTTGCAGTTGCTGTATCCCGACAATAATTATGACTATATGACCGATATTGTGCCTTACTTCTATCCCGATAAATTTGAGGGTAAAGCAGGCTTGCCATGGAATATGTATGACACTTTGTATGCTCATAATGAATCCGCAGATACAGCTCCCGATTATGTGGTGTTTGAGGCTTGTGTAGGCGGTGCAGACCAGGCGTTTATCACAAGACAGTTTGGCGATTATCTTGTAACTCATCACGAGATTCACAGCCTTTATGAGCTCAGCTACTTTGTATATGTACCCTCTGAGCAGAAGGTTTATACTCTCAAAGAAGCATGGGAAAAGGAAGACCTTGATATTAATGCTGCTTTCACATCAGGTGCTGTAGGCAGACACAGAGGTGACGCTAACCTTGACGGCAGCTTCAACATCAAGGACGCTACACATATCCAGAAGTTCTTGGCTCACCTTGACGGCTTTGAAAATACAGGCTTTATGAATTACGACGGCGATAATGATATTACTATCAAGGATGCCACTGCTATCCAGAAAGCAATTGCTGGAATCAAGGAGTAATCTCCACCTAATCCCTTCTACATCCGCGTAAGGACGAGCACTGCTCGTCAGCGCTTCCTTTTGAAAATTGTAGGGACCGGCGTCCTCGACGGTCCTTAAAGCCTTCCCCTTGAGGGGAAGGTGGATTGCGTAGCGAAGCGGAGCAAGACGGATGAGGTGGAAACGCTGTTCATATATGAAACCTTTCGGGTGACATAGAACGCTTCCATGGGGCAGGTGTTATACCGTAGGGGCGATTCACGAATCGCCCGAAAGGGTTTGCATTGATGAAAGGTTTAACGGGCGGTTCATGAAATTCCCCTGTTAGGGGAAATGTCGGCTTTGCCGACAAAAGGGTTGCCGTTCCTGCAAGGAACCGCCCCTACACTGAGTTGATATCATAAAACAAAAAGTTCCGACTAATCACAGTCGGAACTTTTTTGTATCTGTATTCAATAAATCTGCAAAGCTTATATCTATTTCCTCAGTATTCTTCTGAGCACTACTTTTCCGAAAAAGTATACCAGCACCGTTTCAATAGGCACAGAAATCAGGCACTTTATTGCTCGTGTACCTGCCATAACCCAGAAGGCTTTGCCGGATTGAATCATCAGCCACAGGGAGCCCAAGGGGACTTCCACCGCAAAGTTTATGAGCACCTCGCAGATAATGAGTTTAAATAAAATCTTGCTGTCTGTCTTGTAAAGAAACAATCCGTACAGCATACCCACCAGAATACCATTAAGCGTCCAGCCGAAGAAGTATCCGCCCATAGGCGCCAGCAGAAAGCTGATTATATCTCCCAGTCCGCCCACAATCATACCGCATACAGGACCGAAAAGCATAGATGCAATGGCAACAGGCAGGAACGCAAAGCCCACCTTTGCGTTTGGTGTTATTGCAAGGCTGAAATTTGCAAAGTACCCCACAACTACCCTGAGGGCTAACAGCATTGCACATAGTGATACTCCCTTAACGCTTGAAAGTTCCTGTGCAGAGTCTCTGAATTTAGCGATCAAACAGTTCATTATATAAGACCTCACTTGTTTGTACGCCGTTTTGACAAAGAAAAAAGGACAGAACACAGAGGTTCTGTCCCAAAGTCTTTCATAAACAGCGGGATGCGAAAGCTGTACCGCAGATTTAGTGAAAAATCCTTCGTCCTGCAGGCAACTCCCCGTCCCTCAGGCACTTCACGCACAGCTTCTACTCTGTAATTACTTATTATACCACTAAGTTTATATTTGTCAATTCAAACCTTTAATTAGTACGCTAAGAGGCTTATAAATGAATATGGTGATAAAGGATACCACGAAAGCCTTGATAAGGTTAAAGGGCAACACGCACACAAGGCATAGCTCAAACACAGTATCAACAAAAGGCAGGAACTCCGGCACTTGACTGAGTATATCCTCAATAGACATCATCTTTGTGTAAAGAGGAATCATTACAAATGCATTCAGGAAGGTTGCAAGCACAGACATAATCAATCCGCCTACAAGCAACGCCACAATGGCTCTGCCTTTTGTTTTGTTGCGTCTGTAGATAAGTGAAGCAGGTACAACAAATATACAACCCAGAACGAAGTTTGACAGCTCGCCAATACCCATTGAAGGATTCATAGGATTAACAAACAGCATAATCAGGCTTCGTACCAGCTCGATGATAACACCTGCCACAGGCCCCATACTGAAGGCACCAATCAACGCAGGTAAATCGGAAACATTGAATCTGTAGAAACTGGGTGCAATAAAGGTAGGGAACTCAATGTAGGTGAGTATTGTTGCACAAGCTGCAAGCATAGCACAGCTCACAATATTCCTTGTTGTAAAAAATCCCTTTTTCTTTTTGTTCTTAGCCAGTTCACTCATAACAAAACCTCCCTTGAAAAATACAAAAGCCCCTGCGAAATCCGCAGGGACTGATTTTTAAGATAAGATGCAAGTTTATCTATGATACATTATAAAAAACTTGCCTTTCATCTTTTCTCATCCGGACTGTACCGTCGGCACAGGATTTTCACCTGTTCAGCACTGAACATCTCAGTGGTTGCGGGCTATACCGCCGGTGGGGAATCTCACCCCGCCTCAAAGACTTCTAATATATATTATTACTGTAAAGCCTATTTGTCAATAGTTTTTATGGGGATTTTCGCGGAGAGATGATTTGGATTTAAACTCGTAGGGACGACCATCGGTCGTCAGTTAATCTATTGAGGATGGACGAGCAATGCTCGTCCCTACGCAGTAACAAAATACAAGCCCTGCTTATCTGCAAGGCTTGTTAAGTTCAAGCGATATAATATCGTGGTGGGGGACTCTCTCCTCCTCAGGAGGTAGCTCCATATAATCTCCGAAGGGTATCTTCAGATACTCGTCATAGTTTTTCATAGCAAGGAAATTCCTGCCTTCAAACTCAAGCTCTACAGTACCATCCTCGTATATGTGTCGGGGATAAACCTTTTTCATAAAGTAAAATCCTGCACACAGCTCAGCTACATTAGAGCTTTCATAGAAGCTGTATCGTGTCATACGCTTCTCGGCATAACGCCAGATTTTGTATCTGGTCTTGCGACTTCTGAACATTCCAAGAAGAATCTTACTGCCAAGAGCCAGCACACCGCCTTGATTTTTCGGCACTATCTGAGAGCGGAACAGGGAATATATCATAGTCCAGAAATACTGGATATACCGAGCACATTTGCCCTCTGCCAAGCCGTCAATAGGGAAGATGTCAAGAGGCAGTCCGTGGGGCATCTCAAGGTCCTTCTGATATTCCTTAATCAGAGTGTGGTCAGTGTCGCTTATAACTGCGAAGATATTGCCTGAGTAGCTTTCTATATCAGAGTCATCCACAAGCACAAATCTTTCACTGGGATTTTCCTGCCTGTAAAGCTCAAGGAATCTTTCATAGTCGGGTCTGGGCATAAGCACATCCGCGTCATCATCCCAAGGAATAAACCCCTTGTGCCTCAGTGCGCCTATCAGGCATCCTCCGCACAGATAATATGTAAGCCCGTGTTTGCGACAGAATTCATCAAAGAATATAAGTCCCTGGAGCTCGCATAGCTGAAGCTCACGAAGCTTTTCAGGTGTGAGTTTTAACATCTCAGCCATATAATCACCCGATAGCGTTCTCTGAATCCACAGACTCTCTGCGATTGCTTATCATAGTTTGGCGTACTTCCTCAATCCGCTTGTAGGGCTTGTCTCCCAGCTTTTTCTTCCAGAAGGGCATCTTGACAAGTCCCACCAGTGTACCTACACCGTAAGCTAAGTGCAGAATGGGGAACAGCACAGGAAGTATAAAGAACTGAGGCTGGAACTTCTTTGTCATAAAGCAGCCTACAGTGTTTGTAAAGTCGAACATTCCGTATGCAAGGCACAGGAACATCAGCGGATAAACATAGCCGAAGCAGGCAATTGCTGAAAACAGCAACAGCACCATAAGGAACGCAAAGGGTACAAAATGGAAGTAAGACAGGCATCCTCTGCAAACACCGAAGGTAAGTCCTATCCAGTAGCCGTTACCAAACTTTTGCTTAATCATATTTTTCAGCGAGTTTCTTGTGTGCTGGAAGGATATAATATCAGGACAACTGCACATCTTATAGCCTGCCTCACGGATTCTGTAGTGAAGCTCGTTGTCCTCTGTTCTGCCCAATGCTTCGTTGAAGCCGCCTACCTTCTCAAACACCTGGCGTCTGTATGCCGCGTGGAACAGGGAATCGTGGTATTCCTTCTTCTCTGTAGGGCGTCTGTACTCAGCGATAGAACTGCCGAACAAGGACTCCTCAGCCGCTAAAAGTGTTAGCTTCCAGGGGGTCTCGTTGTCAACAATATTGGGTCTGCCGCCGCCTACAATATCCTCGCCTTCCTCAAGATTATCCACACATCTTCTGATGAAGTCTCTGGGAATCTGGGCGTGGGCGTCAATGCGGATAATAACATCGCCTGTAGCCTCACACAGAGCACAGTTCCATGCACTTGCCTGTCTGAGCTTTGTGTTGCTGACAATAGCTACCCGTCTGAACTTGTAGTCAGTGTTTTTGAAATCCTCCATCATAGAGTGGGTCTTGTCTGTAGAGTTGCTGTCTACAAGTACAACCTCAATATTCTGATGGGGATATGTCTGGTCTGCAATATTGCGGAACAATCCGTTGAGGACTCTCTCTTCGTTATATGCAATTACACACAGTGAAACTAACATATTTTTACTCATCCTTATTTTCTGATTGATGATACAGGGCGATTATCCACTTGGCTGATGTAGCAAGGCAGGTAAGTGCATAGGGGAGCACAAACAGACAGGGGATAATCAGGATACAACTCAGTATCCATGGGAAAAGGGACAAAATCAGTTTCATTACACTGCTCTCAAACCTCACCATATAAGTACGGGAGAGCTCACAAAGCTCTCGTGCAGAGAGGCTTTCATCCTCAAAATACAGGAAGAAGCTAAGGAAATACCTGATGCTGAGCTTTGCAAACAGCAGTATACCGCCAAATAACAGGGCGTAAACTATAAAATACCATATATTGTCGGAAAATGCAAGTTTATCTTTTTCTGCGGTGCTGACAGTCAGCACACTGAGTCCGATGTAAGAGGGCAGAAAGCACACAGCCGCCTGCCACAGACAGCGGACAAATACTCCGAAAAACACTCCCAATGTGCGGAAGTATCTGCGTCCTATATAGTAAAATACCTGAGAGAAAGCAACCTCATCGTTCTTTGTTATAAGGTAGAATACCCTGATAACTCCCATAAAAAGCGGAATCAGCATAACAAGGAAAGGCAGTGTCAGTGTACTTGATATTGTGCCTGCGTAGGATATATCCTCACCCAAGTCATTGTTGATGTTTAGTGCTTCAATAACAGGGTCAAGAATAGCAGTGAATAACAAATCAACACCCGACAGCAGGTATATAACCGCAAGCACAGCAGACAATGCAACCAGCACAGCAGCCACCGCCATAGGCCAGTTGTTGCGTGATAGGGTGTTCCTTGCCTGCAGTCTTATTTTCTTTTCAGGACTCATAATAAAAGACTCCTTTGTTTTTTTAGTTCCAGCAGATTACTCTGCGGTGTACATTCTGTACATAGCCTCAAGGCAAATCTGAGCGTGCTTCCAGAAGCTTTCCTCATTGATGCCCTCGTTTGAGTTGTGAAGCCTTGCGTCCTCACCGGGGAATACAGGGCCGAAAGCTACGCCGTTGCCGCCCAGCTTCCTTGCATAGGTGCCGCCGCCTGTAGAGTACATCGCAGGGGCTTCACCTGTAACTTCCTTGTAAGCTTCCTGAAGTATGCCGATGACGGGCTTTGACTCGTCAAGGCACAAGGGCAGAGTGTGGGAGAGAATCTTAACCTCTACATTCTCAAGCTCTGCGGCCTTCTTCACGCGTCTGATAATCTCCTTGCCGCCAAAGGTTACAGGGTAGCGGATGTCAATGGTAGCCTTTGCTTCTGTCTCGTCAATTTTGATTGTGGACAGACAGGCTGTCAGTGCACCTGACTGAGAGTCACGCATCTTCATACCAAGGGAAGTGCCGTCATGCTCAAGCTTAATATGAGTAGAGATAAAGGTGCACAGGTCTCCCAGTGATTCCAGAGAGAAGTTGGATGCCAGCAGGTCAACAAGCTCCAGTATTGCGTTAAGTCCCAGATGAGGTTCACAGGCATGAGCCGCCTTGCCGCGGCTGATTATCATCAGTCCGTCGATAGTATATCTGAACTCAAACTCACCATTCTTTGCATCAGCAAGACGCATAAGCTGGTGGTCGTCGTTTTCGTTGCAATACAGCAGACAGTATGCACTGTCAGGCACAGCGTTTGTAGCAGTACCGCCCTTGAGCTCAGTCAGCAGGGAAGCGTTCTGATTCTTTGATCTTATCTCAAGTTGGAGTATGCCCTTCTCAGCGGCACAAATGCCGTAGCCCGAGTCAGGAGTAAAGGACATATCAGGCATAGCTTCCTTAGCGAAGTATGCAACAACATCGGTCATGCCAACCTCCTCGTCTGTGCCGAAGATGGCACGCAGAGTATTGTTGCCGATAACGCCCTCGTCCTTTAAGATTTTCAGGCAGTACAGGGTAATCAGTGCGGCACCCTTATCATCAGCTACACCTCTGCCAAGGAGTTTGCCGTCCTTGATTGTAAGCTCAAAGGGCTCGCAGTCCCAGTGCTCGCCTGCAGGAACTACATCGAGGTGAGTCAGTGTTGCACATAACTTACCGCCTTCTCCAAGCTGAGCGTGGCCTGCTTTGTTGTCGATATTCTTTGTAACAAGTCCGAAGCTCTCAGCTTTTTTCAGCATCCATTCAAGAGCTTCTCTGCATTTTGCTGGGTCCTCAGAGTACACAGAGCGGATACGCAAAAGCTCATCCAAATCTCTCAGTATATCCTCTTTATAGTCGAGTATTTTAGCACCGAAATTCATATTACGCCTCCAAATTTTAATCAAAATATCTTTACCAATCTGTTTCCATAGTATATAATACTCTATAGTATAACACATCTGTTTACAAAATGCACCATTTATTTTATAAGAGGTAAATTTATGAGTAACTTTTTTGCAATGCTCTCCAGAATGAGATATATCAACCGCTGGGGACTTATGAACAATACCCGTGAGGAGAACATAAGTGAGCATAGCCTTGAGGTGGCGATGCTTTCCCATGCTCTTGTTACCATTGCCAACGAGCGATTTGGTGCAAACCTCAACGCAGACCGAGCTGCTGTAATGGGAATATTCCACGATGCAGGGGAGATAATCACAGGTGATATGCCTACTCCCATCAAATACTACAACGACGATATCCGTTCCGCTTATCAGCAGATTGAGGTGGTCTCCGAGCAGAGCCTCCTTGGGATGTTGCCTGAGGATATCCGCCCTGTGTATGAACCTCTTGTTGATTCCTCCAAATTTGACGCTGAGCTTGTGCCTTATGTGAAGGCGGCGGACAAGCTCTCAGCGTTAATCAAGTGCATCTGTGAGATACGAATGGGCAACACAGAATTTTCAAAGGCAGAGCGGACTATCCGCGACTCGCTGATGAAAACTGAGCTTTCAGCATTGAGAGTTTTTATGGAGGAATTCCTCCCTGCGTACGAGCTTACGCTGGATGAGCTTGAGTGATTTGTGTGATGTACAGGTGATAAGTATATGACAGAACTTAAAACAATTCGTCACGAACTTCATATTTCCTTATAAATCCTACGAATTATTCTATATTAGAACAATAAATAAAAACTACAGCGGTATAATGATTAGAGTTTTGTTAGTTAGCAATCAACTTTTCCTATGCATTTTCAGGAGGGGTAACCTTGGCAGATAACAACAGCCGTAATAGCGATTACTATGATGATTACGGCGATAACTACGGCTCATCTCCACGCAGAAAAAGCCGTTACTATGATAGTGATGAGGAGTATCCCGTAACCGCTAAATATGCACCGTACTTCAATAATTACGGTGACGGCACCGAGGATGTATCAGAGTCTGAGGAGATTTATTCTCACAGCAGACGCTCCTCTGATAATCGCAGAAGTTCTCACACTTCAAAAAAGAAAAAGTCAGGAAAGCACAGCCTCAGACGCGGCTTCTGTATATTCCTTGCACTTTTGTTCCTTGTTGCAGGAGGAGCCTGCCTTGGACTTCACTTAATCCTTGACCCTATAAACTATGTTGATGTTGATACCTCAGACGACTATCTGTCTGATGCAGAGGGTACAGCAGGGGACCTGCTCAATGATAATCAGGTGCTCAATGTTATGCTTTTCGGTGTGGATGAGGATTCATCGGAGTTTGGCAGAAGCGACACTATGCTCCTGCTCTCCATCGACAATCGACACAAAAAACTGAAGATGACCTCTTTCCAGAGGGATACCTTCGTTTATGTGCCTGACCCTGAGGGTGCATATCACACAAAGCTTACCAACGCCTTCAGCTATGGGGGAGTTCCCTTGGCAATCAATACCATAGAGGCTAACTTCGGCGTACAGATTGACCGATACGCCACAGTGAATTTTGAATCCTTCAAAACAATCGTTGACATCTTAGGCGGTGTTCAGGTTGAGCTTACCGACAGAGAGATACTATACATCAACTGTCAGATAGCCCAGAACAATCAGACCGAGTATCTGGACGCAGCAGCAGGCCCTGTGACCCTTAACGGACAGCAGGCACTCTGGTATGCCAGAAACCGCGGCGGTGATGTTATCAACGGGGTAGAATTCTACGAGGGCACTGACTGGGACAGAACCGAGCGTCAGCGTAAGTTCCTGTCTGCAGTTATTGACCAGATGAAGGATGCAAGCATCACTGAGGTGCTCTCTATTGTCAATGAGGTAGGACCTTATATCACCACAAATCTTAAGAAAACAGAGCTTATGTATCTGGTTGCAAATTCCCTTACATATCTCAGCTACCCTGTGGAGCAGTGCTCAATGCCCACTGACGGCAACTGGGGATATGAGGATAACTTTGCAGGCAATGTTATCTATGTGTACGACTTTGAGACAGTACGCAATGACCTTGCACAGTTTATTTACGAGGATACAGCAGTTCAGTAGTTATAAACACAATACCTTTTCAGTAAAGGAGTGCGGTATATGAATAATAAAGATAATATGGATTATGTTGACATCAATGCTTGTAACTCTTCGGGCGGCTCTCGCTCAGGAGCACAGGGCAGACACACTGCGGCTAAAAACCGAAAGAATCAAAAGCAGACCGCAACCACAATCAGAATTGTTGCCGTTGTGCTGGCTTTCGTTTTTGTTTTTGCAGGCAGTATCTGTCTTTACGGCTACAAAACCCTCAACTCCTTCGGATATGAGGATTTGACAGAAACACCTGTAGCAACAGGTGTGCAGGATGCAACCGGTGAGCCCTCTACAGAGGATTTACAGTTTAATAACGAGTCCTCAGGTTCACTGCTCAACGACCCCTATGTGCTGAACATTATGCTTTTTGGTACAGACAGATACGGCGATGAGGGACTCAGCGATACTATGATTCTGCTCTCTATCGATAACCGTCACCAGAAGATTAAGATGACCTCATTCCTGAGAGATACCTATATCTCAATCCCCGGTGTCTGCTCTCATAAGCTTAACTATGCATACGCAGTAGGCGGTGCAGCTCTTTCTATCCAGACAATCGAGTCCAACTACGGCATCCAGATTGACCGCTATGCTACAGTAAATTTCTCCACCTTCAAGGAGATTGTAGATATTATGGGCGGTGTTGAGCTGTATGTCACAGCAGAGGAGATAGATTACATCAACGCTCAGATTGCCCACAACGGACAGTCCGATTATCTGTATGCATCAGAAGGTATGGTAACTCTCAACGGTCAGCAGTCCCTCTGGTACGCCAGAAACCGCGGCGGCTATTATAACGGAATGTCCTTCTCAGGCGATGATTGGGATCGTACAGACCGTCAGCGTAAGTTTATCGAGGCAGTTATCACCAACCTCAAGGAGGACGCAAGCCTGACAGAAATCGTCCAGATTGTCAACAAGGTAGGTCCCATGGTTACCACTAACCTGAAGAAAACAGAGATTCAGTCCCTTGTTGCCAATGCTATGACATATCTCACCTACGATATTGAGCAGTGTCATATGCCCTCTGACGGTAACTGGAGCTACGGCTACAACGAGGCAGGCTCTGTTATCCTTGTGGATGATTGGTATCAGGTACGCCGTGACCTTGCAACCTTTATCTACGAGGAGCTTGTTACCACTCAGTAATAATCACAAACACAACAACCGATGGTTAAGCCATCGGTTGTTTTTTATACAAAAAGGCTCCCTTGTGCAAAGGGAGCCTGATGCTTTTTTATTCGTGAACTTCTGCAAAAACCGCGCATGTGTCGTCTCTGAGCTTGAATCTGGGGTGTGCGTTGCACTCGGGGTCATTGTCCTGCAGTGCAAACAGCTTGTGACAAAGCTCCGACAGGGGAGTGTCGCCTAAAGCCGCGTGAAGCTGTGCAAAGTCATCAAACACTCCGAAAACTTCAGAAAGCTGTGCAAAGCCGTCAGAGAATACAGACACAGACTTTACTTCATTAAGGGGAATCCTCAGTTTGCAGGCGTGGTCGATACCCTCGCCGAAGGGGTCAAGGATATGGTAACCCTCGGGTGTATTCTTGAGCCCTCTGTGCTTTATGAGCAGGTCGGTACACATACTTTTTGCTTGTGTTACAGGTACGCCTGTTTCTTTGTGGATCTGTGCCATTTTGCTGATTACAATGCCGTCAAGCTTTGATAGTGACGGGTCGTTGAGCCACTGAGCCTTGCCGTCCTTTGTAGCAATCACACCAACGCAATCCCCAAGTCCGTAAAACTCAAGGAAGCCCTCGCGAATTCTGAACAAAGCAATACCGGCAGAGGGGCTGTCATCGGGGATAGGAGTCCCTGATTTTTCAGCACCGTTTATATATTCCGCTTTCAATGGGGCAATCACATCACAGAGTATTTCCTCAGTGGGGCGTGAGTCGCCGTTGTCAAGCAGGCGGCACAATCCGTCTCTGACCCTATTTGCAAACCAGTGAGCATCCGACTGAGTATGCACAAGGTTGACACCTGTCAGGCAGGAGGCTCCGTCCAGTGCAAATATGTAGTTGTCACCGAAGCCTATGGCATCTTCACAGGGGGATGCTCCTCCTGTTATGCAGATGCTGTCTTTTATCTCAAACAAAGGATAACTCCTCCTACAATAAGTAATAATCCCATAGCAAATACTATGTAATTCCTCACACTTTCTTTGCCTCTGAAGCCATGGAGTATAACGCCAAAGCCTGCATATACTCCAAGCAATGCACCCATCAGTACAATGATAAGTCCTGCCACTGCTATAATTGATTGACCTGCCAGTCCCTGAGCAATATTGAGTCCGCCGATAGTAAAGCTGATAATACCTGCAAACAAACCGATGAACTCCATATTCTTGATTCTGGAGCGGTTTGTCTGGGTCTCAAGCTCCTCCTGACGCTGTTGCATCTCGGTGATGTATGCTTCCTTCTGTGCAGTCATCTCCTCTTGCAGCTGCTGACGCATAAGCTGATTATGAAGTCTGTTGTTTATAGTCTGTGCGTGCATCTGATATCTGCCTACACGCAGTGCATAGTCCTTGTTCTTTGAGTTCTCATAGTCAATTGCTGTGTCTATGCAACGCAGTGCTTCCTTGTGGTTGCCTTGAAGTGACAGTATGCGTGCCTTAGTGCAGTAGAACTTGGCATATGCACTGTCAAAGTTGATTGCAAGGAGCACTGCCTCCATACCACGCTCAAGCCACAGCTTGTCGGGACACTGCTCGGGGGTGAATTCATTTTCCTCAAACAGTGTTGCAACCGCGTCAGCCAGTGCGTGCTGAACACCTGCATTAGTATATATGTTTCTGGAGTTTTCATATGCAAGCTCCAGTATTTCCTCATGGTCAAGTCCCACATGATTATCCAGCATACACAGCAGCTTCAGATGCTTGTAGAAGGCGTGATTGCCGAACTTCTCTCTGTAGCCGTTGATAAGGTCGGTTTCCTTTGTTCTGTCAAAGCTCCTCCTTGCAATATTGCTCAGGATGCAAAAGGCGGCAAAGGCAACCTTCTCCTCACTCTCACTTGAGAATTCTGTATTTGCCAGCTCCTCTGTCCATGCGTAGAAATTCTTATCCTGATTTTCTTCTGTGCAGAGTGAAACTATCTTTTTCTCAAAATCTCGGTCCGTCTCCTTGGGGAGTTGGGATAGAAAACTTGTCAGTTCTTCTTTGCTGTGGATTATCATATATAATTCTCCTTATACCAGAGTGAATTCCAGGTGTGCAGGCACAGCGTCCAGTACTATCTTCTCTGTGCCGATTTGCTTGATATTGCCGTAGAGCTTGCCGAAGATAAGCACTTTCTGTCCGCATTTCTGACTCATAAGCCTGCCTGATTTTATCTCAGGTCTGAACACTATCTCCATAGCACTGCTGCCTGCAGTGAATCGCCATGGCTTGTCAGGTCTGTCCTCGTTACCCTCTGCCTTAACGGATGCAAATTTGTGTAGCTCTCCGTCCAGAAAATAGCAGTTTTCAGATCCCTGTGACGGGTCACCTAAGCCACCTGCAAGGCACAGCGAAAACTTCCTGCCGCCGATGGTGGTATCTGCATACAATGCGTGGTAATATGCCTTGTCATTAATTGAAAACCTCTGCCAATCAAGGAAGGCGGTTGTTTTTTCTGCAGTCAGGTTGTATTCTGCACCGCCGCAACGGACAACACCCGATGCACTCATAGCAGGCATAAACCTTTTCAGGAAGAAGCCCCGCTTGTTTTGTTTGGTGGGGATTAGCACATTCAGGCTCTCGTCAATGGTGTCCTCAAGCATAATGTTGATATAAAGATTCTTGTCCTTGCAGAAGTTTACAAACTCACAGCGGATGTATCTTTTCAGTGCAGTGTTGGAAAAATTCATCCCCACTCTTGCATCAGTAAAGGTAACATCGCCGTTTTTGCTGGAGGAGGGCATATCAAGCCGTCCGAAGGACATATATTTCTTTAGTGTGCGTGCATCAATTGTGCCCCTTATGTGGTCAGCAATTACAGCAGTCACCTCGCAGGTGACACCCGGCTCTGCAACAGAAAGGTAGATAGAAACCTCGTCGTTTGCAATCAGATAGCTGTCCCGCTCGCATAGTGAAAACCTGTTTTTGCACAGGGATTTATCAAAGGTAAAAAGAGGAAGTCTGCTCCAACCGGGATTTTTCACATAGCCTGATGCATCAAATACAGCAGACTCTGTCTTAATCTCATTCTGCATACGCCTCACTCCTTACAATGTCAGATTATACAGGTAAAACCTGAAAAATATAATATTAACCCAATCTAATTATTAATTATACATTATTTACGCATTAATTCAATAGTTTTCAACAAATCCCCCAATACTTTTATCACGAGGTAATTTTATGAAGCGTACTGTAATTTCAGCCTGTGCTGTGCTTTTGTGTCTTATACTTGCATCCTGTCAGAGTGTGGTACTGACCCCTGCCGATGAGCTTACCTCTCGCAACTGGCAGACAGAGACCGCATCAGGGCTCAGAGCGTCACTTGCTTTTTGCGAGGATTCAGCAAGCCTTGTGATTGCTTCTTCTCAGGATGAAGTAACACTATCAGGTAAGCTTAGTATAGACAGCAACCGCTTTTACATAACAAGCGAAGATATGTTCAGAACCTACACCTTTTCCTATCAGGTGTACGCAAACAGAGCGGAGATTACCTACGGCACAGATACACTGGTGTTTTATCCTGTAGCTTTGGAAGAAACAAAAATCCCAATCAAGGGAAATCCCTGATAAACACTTGATTTTTTCGCTTCTCTCAAATGACGCTTTGAGCATCTTTCCCAAGCTCTCAAAAAACTGCAAATCTTTTGCGAATATACATTGCTAAATTTGCATTTATATGTTATAATACTTCATTAGTAAAATTATCGTCGGTCAGTATGCCAACAAGGAGGGAGCGCAGTGATAGTTCTGGGAATTGACCCGGGTTACGCCATAGTAGGCTACGGCGTTATAACCTATCAGGGAGTTAACTACAGAGCCTTGGGTTGCGGTGCTATCACCACTGATGCTGATACCCCTTTTACTGAGCGACTCCGTATCATTTACGATAATATGAACGACCTGATTGAGAAGACAAAGCCCGATGCTATCTCCATCGAATCCCTGTACTTCCAGAATAACCAGAAGACAGCAATTATGGTGGCAGAGGCAAGGGGAGTTATCCTGCTGTGTGCAAATCTTGCAGGCATCCCTGTGTATGAGTACACACCCCTGCAGGTCAAGACAGCAGTCACAGGCTACGGTAAGGCTAAGAAGCCACAGGTTATGGAAATGACAAAGCGTCTTCTGCATCTTGCAAAGATGCCTCGGTATGACGATACCTGCGATGCACTGGCAGTTGCTATCTGCCATATTCACGCCGCAGGCACTGCTGCAAGACTCAAACTTCGTACAGACGGCATCAAATAAACCACCATCTTTGTAGGGGTGATTCATGAATCACCCGAAAAAGTAAAATCGTAGGGGCAATTCACGAATCGCCCGAAAACAAGAGGTAACAAGCAATGATTTATTCTGTCAGAGGTACTCTCATCCATATGGAGCCGGGCTTTGCCGTTGTGGAATGCTCAGGCGTAGGAATGAGATGCCAGACTACTTCCAATACACAAAGGAACATCAAGCTGAACAGTGAGGTTACACTGTACACTCACCTGAATGTCCGCGAGGATGCAATGGAGCTTTTCGGCTTTTACAGCCAGACGGAGCTGTCCACATTCCGCATACTCATTGGCGTCACCGGTGTAGGCCCCAAGATGGCACTGTCCATTCTCAGCGAGCTTTCTTCAGAGCAGGTGGCAATGGCGGTTGCCTCCTCTGATGTGAAGTCCCTGACCCGAGCCTCAGGTGTAGGCCCCAAGCTTGCACAGCGAATCATCCTTGAACTGAAGGATAAGCTCAAGGGCTTTGCTTCATCCGAGATATCAGTGGAGTCAGCAGGCTCTGTCATTGCCGATACAGGCAATATTCCCAAGGCAGTAGCCGCCCTTGCAGTGCTGGGTTATTCCTCAGCAGATGTTATGCCTGTGCTGAGCACCCTTGACCCCACACTTACAGTAGAACAGCTTATTGCTCAGACCTTGAGGAGAATGGGTAGATAATTATGAGTGCAAATGTATTTTCAGACGACTTTGACTTTGAAAACCGAATAGTAGATACAGCAGAGATTCCTACCGATGCCTTAGAGGGGGATAACCCATTAAGACCCAAAACCTTCGACGATTATATCGGACAGCAGAAGGTCAAGGAGAATCTCAGGGTTTATATTGAAGCCGCAAAGCTCAGAGGCGAGCCTCTGGACCATGTGCTTCTTTACGGCCCTCCGGGACTTGGTAAGACTACCTTGTCAAACATCATAGCAAACGAACTGGGCGTTAATATCCGTATCACCTCAGGCCCTGCTATCGAGAAGCCCGGCGATTTGGCCGCACTGCTTACAAACCTCAATCCCGGTGATGTACTCTTTATTGACGAGATACACCGTATGAGCCGTGCAGTAGAGGAGATACTCTATCCCTCAATGGAGGACTTCGCTATTGATATCATCACAGGTAAAGGTCAGATGGCGGCATCCTACCACCTGCCGCTTCCCAAGTTCACCCTTGTAGGTGCTACCACCCGTGCAGGTCAGCTTTCAGCACCGCTGAGAGACCGCTTCGGAGTGGTACTCAGGCTTGAGCTTTACAAGGCAGAGGAGCTGGCAGAGATTATCACCCGTTCAGCAGGAATTTTAGGTATCGGCATCGATGCAGGAGGAGCTATGGAGCTTGCATCACGCTCCCGCGGTACACCCCGAATCGCCAACCGTCTCTTAAAGCGAGTCCGTGATTTTGCTCAGGTTATGTCTGACGGCACCATTACCTATGAAGTTGCAAAGACAGCCCTCGACAGACTGGAGATTGACTCCTTGGGCCTTGACAGCAGTGACAGACGAATGCTCCTTGCAATGATTCGTAACTATGGCGGAGGCCCTGTGGGACTTGATACCATCGCCGCCGCAATAGGCGAGGAGGCAGTCACTATCGAGGATGTGTACGAGCCTTATCTGATGCAGATTGGATTTTTAAGCCGTACTCCACGCGGCAGATGTGTAACAGCCCTTGCATATGAGCATCTGGGAATCCCCACCGAGGGCACAGCCTGCAACACCTGCCAGCCCACACTTTTTGACGAAACTGACTGAGGAAGTAAAAATCAATCAATAAATCCGCGTAGGGATGTGCATTGCACATCCGTAAAAATCATCAATAACAGACTTTACATAAAACGGAGGATTATTATGGGAAGATTATTTGGAACAGACGGCGCCAGAGGCGTCGCAAATACAGAGCTCACCTGTGAGCTTGCAATGAATATCGGCAGAGCCGCCGCAATGGTGCTCACAAGTGACGAGGTAGCACATCCTACCTTCGTTATCGGCAAGGACACCCGTCTTTCAGGCGATATGCTGGAGGGTGCACTGATTGCAGGACTTTGCTCTGTTGGTGCTAATGTGAAGATTCTGGGCGTTGTGCCCACACCTGCAGTTGCTTACCTTGTTTCCAAGTACAAGGCTGATGCAGGTATTATGATTTCTGCATCCCATAACCCCTATGAATTCAACGGAATCAAGCTTTTCAACGACGAAGGCTTCAAGCTTCCTGATGAGCTGGAGGAGCAGATTGAGTCCATTGTTTTGGATAACACCGTTCCCTACAAGGTATGCACCCGTGACGAGCTGGGCAGAGTAGAATATGTAACCTCTGCCGCTGACGAGTACATTGACCATGTTGCAAGCACTGTCCAGTATGACCTGAAGGGTATGCGTATAGCGCTGGATTGCTCCAACGGCTCTGCAAGTACCACAGCCAAGAAGCTGTTTGAGAAGCTGGGTGCAGAGTGTCATATGCTTTTTGACCATCCCGACGGAATCAACATCAACGCAAACTGCGGCTCAACTCACACCGAGACACTGATGCGTTATGTCCGTGATAATAACCTTGATGCAGGTCTTGCTTTTGACGGTGATGCAGACAGATGCCTTGCTGTTGACGACAACGGCGAGCTTGTAGACGGCGACTTTATCATTGCTATTATTGCCGCTGACTTTAAGAGCCGCGGTATGCTCAAGCGTGACACAGTTGTAGGCACAGTTATGACTAATATGGGCTTCCAGAAATTCTGCGAGGCAAATGGTATGAACTTTGTCTCCACCAAGGTGGGCGACCGCTATGTGCTTGAGGCGATGCGTCAGGAGGATTACAACATCGGCGGCGAGCAGTCAGGCCATGTTATCTGCCTTGATTACTCCACCACAGGCGATGGTCAGCTTACAGGTGCACAGCTTTTAAGCCTTATCAACCGCCGTCAGGCACGCCTGTCATCAATTGCCACACTTATGGAGCGTTATCCTCAGATTCTCATTAATGTAACAGTTTCTAACGAGAACAAGAATAAATTCTACACCGATAAGGAAGTCAAGGAAGAAATCAAGCGTGTTGAGGGAATCCTTGAGGGCAGGGGAAGAATACTTGTAAGACTCAGTGGTACCGAGCCTATCATCAGAGTAATGCTTGAGGGTGAGGACTACGCCGAGATATCCCGCCTTGCTAACGAGACAGCCGCAGTAATCAAGGAGAGACTTACCTGATGAGAGTTGCTGACAGATTCAAGGACTACGAGCTTCTTGATACATCAGGCGGAGAGAGGCTTGAGCGTTGGGGTGATATCATCCTTATCCGTCCCGACCCCCAGATAATCTGGAATACAGAGAAGAAGGACAAACGATGGTACACCGCCCACGCCCGATACATCCGCTCCCAGAAGGGTGGCGGTAGGTGGGAGGTATACAAAAACCTCCCCGACAGATGGAATATTAAATACGACAATCTATCCTTCAATGTCCGCACCATGGGCTTCAAGCACACAGGTGTTTTCCCTGAGCAGGCAGTGAACTGGGATTTTGCTACAGATATTATCCGCAACTCAGACCGTGAGCTGAGTGTTATCAATCTTTTCGGCTATACAGGCTGTGCAACCCTTGCGTGTTTAGACGCAGGAGCCCGTGTGTGCCATGTGGATGCCTCAAAGGGTATGGTCCAGTGGGCAAGGGATAATGCACAGGAGAGCGGACTTGCAGATAAGCCTGTCCGTTGGCTTGTGGATGATTGCATCAAGTTTGTAAAGCGTGAGCTTCGACGGGGCAACAAGTATGACGGCATCATTATGGACCCTCCCTCTTACGGCAGAGGTCCCGGTGGTGAGGTATGGAAGCTTGAGGAGGAAATTTATTCTTTTATAGAATTAAGTGCACAGCTTCTCTCAGATGATGCAAAGTTCTTCATCCTCAACTCCTACACAGCAGGACTTTCTCCCTCCGTTATGCACTACATTCTCAGCAGTGTCATAGTACCGAAGTTCGGCGGCAGGGTTACTTGCGACGAGATTGGCCTGCCTGTTACCTCAACAGGACTTGTGCTCCCTTGCGGAAGCACTGCTATCTGGCAGAAGGATTAAATATTTTCACTTAATTTGGAAAGAAAATGTATATGAAATTTTGGAATTTTACAGGAGAGTCTGAATGGATTTTATAAAGGCAGAGCACCTGTTCTTTTATTACGAGCAGGAGGACGAACAACAGAATAATGCAGTGAATGTCCTGCGTGATGTGTCCCTGTCTGTGAGAAAGGGCGAGTTCCTTGCTATTATCGGGCACAACGGCTCAGGTAAATCCACACTCTCCAAGCATATGAATGCTATCCTGCTTCCCACAGGAGGCAGAATTCTGGTGGAGGATATCGACACTCAGGACGAGGATCGTATTTACGATGTAAGACGCAAGGTGGGTCTTGTACTCCAGAATCCCGACAATCAGCTTGTAGCAAGTATTGTTGAGGAGGATGTAGCCTTCGGCCCTGAGAACTTAGGCGTAGAGCCTGAGGAAATCCGCCGCCGTGTGGATAATGCACTGAAGGCTGTGGATATGTACGAGTACCGACTCCACGCACCCCACAAGCTCTCAGGCGGACAAAAGCAGAGGATTGCTATTGCAGGCATACTTGCAATGGAGCCTGATTGTATTGTGCTTGATGAGCCTACGGCTATGCTGGACCCCAAGGGCAGAGAGGAAGTAATCTCTGCTGTCACTAAGCTCAACCGCGAGCAGGGCATCACAGTTGTGCTTATCACACACAATATGGACGAAACCGTAAACTGTGACCGTGTGGTTGTAATGGACAAGGGCAGAATCCTCACTGAGGGTACACCCAGAGAGGTTTTTTCTCAGGTACAGCTTATCAGAAGCCATCAGCTTGATGTGCCCCAGGCGACAGAGCTTTGTGCAAAGCTCGCCGCTTGCGGACTTGAGCTTTCACAGCTTCCCCTTGATACACAGGAATGTATAGATGTTCTTTCGGAGGTGCTGTTATGAGTAATCCGATTTTAAGAACAGAGTGCCTCAGCCTTGTATACGGCAAGGGTACTCCATTTGAGAAGCACGCCGTCAAGGATGTCTCTATCGAGATTAACCGTGGCGAGGTTATAGGTGTCATCGGTCATACAGGCAGTGGTAAATCCACTCTGATGCAGATGCTCAACGGCCTTATCAAGCCTACCTCAGGCAAGGTGTACTTGGACGGAGTTGATATCCACGCTGATAAAAAGAAACTCCGCGATGTTCGATTCCGCGTGGGACTTGTGTTCCAGTATCCTGAGAATCAGCTTTTTGAGGAAACCGTCAGACAGGATATCTCCTTTGGCCCTCGTAATATGGGACTTCCCGATGAATCTATCGAAAAACGCGTCAAGCGTGCCGCCGTTTTTGCAGGACTCAAGGACGAGCTCCTTGACCGCTCACCCTTTGATTTGTCAGGTGGCGAGAAGCGTCGTGCCGCTATTGCAGGTGTTATTGCAATGGACCCTGAGATTCTCATTCTGGACGAGCCTACAGCAGGACTTGACCCTATGGGCAGGGATGTGCTCCTGTCTCAGATTGACGCATACCATAAATCCCGTAACAATACAGTTCTCCTTGTGTCTCACAGTATGGAGGATATCGCAGGCATTGCAGACCGTGTCCTTGTTATGAATCACGGCGACTGCGTAATGCTTGATACAACTCAGAATGTATTTTCAAGGTCTGAGGAGCTGGAGTCAATCGGACTTCGTGTACCTCAGATTACCAAGATTACCACAGAGCTCCGCAGAAGGGGAGTGCCTCTGTCAGAGGGCATCCTTACTGTGGATAAAGCCTTTGAGGAAATCTGTGCCATCCTGAAGAAGGAGGGCAGACTATGATGCGTGATATTACCCTCGGTCAGTATTATCCCTCAAACGGAATACTCCACCGACTTGACGCAAGAATAAAGGTGCTCCTGCTTATAGGAGTTATCATCCTTATATTCTGCACCTTTAATTTCTATTCACTGGGAGTCGTGGCACTTCTGGTGGCTTTGTCCGTTATACTCAGCAAGGTGCCTGTTAATCTGTATCTCAAGAGTATGAAGGCTATCATCCTTGTTATCCTCATTACCTCACTTCTCAACCTGTTCTACGGTACAGGTGAGCCTCTGTTTGAATGGTGGATATTCAAGGTCACAGCAGACGGTATCAAGAACTCAATCTATGTTGCTGTCCGCATTATTTCACTGGTAATGGTCAGCTCGTCGCTTACCTTTACTACTTCACCTACAGATTTGACAGATGCTCTGGAGCGGCTTATGAAGCCCCTGAGCCTCCTTAAAATCAAAACCCACGAGATTGCAATGATGATGACTATTGCCCTGCGTTTTGTGCCCACACTGCTTGAGGAGACAGACAAGATTATGTCTGCTCAGAAGGCCCGTGGTGCAGATATGGAAAGCGGCAATCTTATCAGAAGAATCAAGGCTCTCATTCCCATACTCATACCCCTGTTTGTTTCTGCATTCCGCAGGGCCTATGAGCTTGCAATGGCAATGGAGTGCCGTTGCTATCAGGGCGGAGAAGGCAGAACAAGAATGAAACAGCTCCATATGAGTGCAAGGGATTTCATTGCACTGGGAGTTTTAGCAGTTACAACAGCAGGAGTAGTATTATGCAACATCTTCCTGTAATTCCCGATATTGTCCAAAGTGAGCGTAACCTGCTGTTTACACTCAGGTTTGACGGCAGTGTGTTCCACGGCTGGCAGATTCAGCATAACGCCATTACCGTCCAGCAGGTTTTTCAGGAGGCAGTGGCAAAGATTATCGGCAAATGTCCCGATATCAAAGGTTGCAGCCGTACCGACTCAGGTGTGCATGCCAATATGTTCTGCATCAGTATGAGGGTCAATCATCCCATACCCTGCGAGCGTTTTTTAGCGGCGGTGAATTCTCATCTGCCTGAGGAGGTAGTGGTCACCAATGTCCGCGAGGTGCCTCTTGATTTTCACGCGCGATACAGTGCTCTCGGCAAACGCTATATTTACAAAGTCCACAATTCTCAGGTCAGGGACCCCTTCCTTCGGGGTAGGGCACTCCATTACCGCAGACCTATTAACGCAGATATGCTCAACGAAGCCTCCAAGGCATTCATCGGTGCACACGATTTCACATCCTTCTGCACTCTTGATAAGCGTGAGATAGGGGATTTTGTACGCAATGTCTCCGACTTCTCTGTATGGCGTGAGGGAGATATGGTCTACTTCTCTGTCAGTGCAGACGGCTTCCTGTATAATATGGTGCGTATTATGGTGGGTACACTTCTGTATATCAACGAGGGTGGCACAACACCTGATGCAATACCCTATATACTCAGTGCACTTAACCGCTGTGAGGCAGGCCCTACTGCTCCTGCCTGCGGACTTTATCTGGACGAGGTTTTCTACGACCTCTGAATTTTTATTTTCAATATTTACAAATTATCCATACATTATTTTTTTATTAGTGTATTATTGTAGAAAGGGGGAATACCCCATGGGTTTATTCAGAAAAAAACCAAATCATTACCGCAATGATAAAAAGAAAAAGGACGACCGTCAGGTTATGAGCTTTGAACAACTGCCTCTTGACGAGTACGAAAAGCAGGAGTCCTCAGGCTTAAAGCTTGATAAGAAAAAGCTCCTCATTGCCGCGGGCATCCTTGTGCTTCTTGTGCTTTGTGTTGTGCTGTATTTTACAAGGGGTAACATCTCCTCCTGTGTAGATAACATGAGCAAAGGCAAGAGCTTCACCTCGGTTGTATCAGGCTCCTCTGTGGATGCAGGTAACTTCCGTACTTTTTCTGATGGACTTTGCTATGCCTCAGATACAAGCTTTGTGTGTCTTGATTCACAGGGACAGGAGCTGTTCAGTACACAGCACGGCTACGCCAGACCTGTGATGAAGACTACCGACACAGCGGCACTTGTCTATGACTTAGGCTCCACAGGCTTTATGTTTGCAGACAGCACCCATGTTATATATTCTTCGGATGCAGAATATAATATATATCTTGCAGATTTGGCGTCTGATATGAGCTATGCTCTTGTTACTGAGGAAAGCGGCTACAATGCCAGACTCAGTGCCTACACCGCTGAGCACAAAATCAGATATTCCTACTCCTTCTCGGAGTATTATATCACTTCCATGGCGCTCAGTCCTGACGGCTCAGGTGCTGTTGTGTGCGGTATATCTGCCGACAAGGGCAGCAGTGTGAGCATTATATATGTTGTGGATTTCAGCAAGGAGGAGCCTGTCGCCAAGCATCAGATATCAGGGGATATGCTCTTTGATTGCAATTACCTCAGCCGTAACTCCGTGTGTGCTATCGGCTCTGATGCATCCTATGTGGTAAACGGCAGTAAGTTTTCTTCCCTTCAGAAGAAGTCCTACAGCCAGATGACCCTTACTGCTTACGATATCAACACTGATGTGGGTGTGCTTGCACTGTCACTTTCCCGAAGCGGTGACGGCAGAAACTGCAGTGTTGAGTATGTAAACGCTTCAGGCAAAACAGAGAAAACCATCGAGACCGACAAAGCTCTTATCTCTGTCAGCACATATAAGGACAGACTCGCCGTGTGCGATACACAGGGTGTTCACCTTTACCGCTATAACGGCGACCTGATTTCAAGCAGTCAGGTTAACTCCGATTGCAAGCAGATTCGCCTTGCATCCACAAACTTTGTATACATCTTAGGACTTTCCGATATTAACGGACTTGCACTCTGATAGGGAGGCATTATGCTTTACGACCTTGTCATACTTATTATATTAATTGTATTTATTATAGGCGGTGTACGACGCGGTGCCGCAAAGACTCTGCTGTCTGTGGTGGCACTTATCGCCGCAGGCGTGCTCAGCGTTGTGCTGTCACGGTTTATTTCCCAATTTATCTTTGATGCATTTATCAGGGCTTCTCTTGAGAGCAGGATATCCGATGTGCTCGTAAGCTCAGCGATGAACTCAGTTACACAGACCGCCGCTGATATAGTTACAGCAATCCCTGCGTTTGTTATTTCAGCTATGGCGTTTTTCGGTCTGCCTCAGAGCAGCTTTGAGAGCTTCTGTGCACAGACGGTAACCGATAAGGGCGAGCTTGCCGCACAGTCTATTACCGATGCAATCGAGCCTACAGTCACAGGTGTCATAAGCACTATACTCTGTATCATCCTTTTCATTGTGCTGTCAGTGCTTCTGTCAAAGCTTGCAAAGGTTGTGGCTAAGGTTTTCCGTCTGCCTCTTATCCGTGTGGTCGATTCTGTTCTTGGCGGTGCATTGGGACTTGTTGAGGGACTTGTCACCGTTACCCTCATACTTATACTGTTTAACCTGTTGCTTCCCTTGTTCCCTGCACAGTGGACCTTCCTCAGTCAGGAATATATAGACACTTCCTATGTGTTCAGTTTTATCTATAACGGCGATATTATCAGCCTGACTCAGCAGTTTACCTACTCTGTTCAGGAGATTATTTAATTTTTGTAAGGTATAGGAGAAAGTTTAAAATGGAGTGGAATAAAGAAAAGAAAGTAGACCTTCGGTATATTTTCACTGTTCCGAATATTCTGAGCTATATCAGGATTGTGCTCATAGCGCCCTTTGTGATACTCTTTTTGAAGAAGGAGTACCTCTTTGCCGCTATATGCATAATTGTCTCAGGACTTTCTGATTGTGTGGACGGCTTCTTAGCCAGAAAACTCAATCAGATTACCCAGCTTGGCAAGATGCTGGACCCTGTGGCTGATAAGCTGACACTTCTTGCAGTGGGCGTTTGCCTGTCTGTTGTGGAGCCTATGATTATCCCTGTAATTGTTATTCTGATTATCAAGGATTTGCTTATGCTCATCGGTGCATCAGTAATGCTCAAGAATAAGGTTATGCCCTTTGCCTCCGAGTGGTACGGCAAGGTAGGCACTGTCTGCTTCTATGTATCTGTAGCAGCAATTGTGGTGTTCGACCTTATTCTGGATGTTCAGAACTTCGATATTGTTTCACTTATACTTCTTTCAATAACAGCAGTGATTATGCTGTATTCCCTTGTAAGATACTACCTTATCTTCAGGGCAATGATGAAAAAAGCCAAAGAAGAAAAATCACAGGCAGGTAACACTGCTGACTGATTGCTCATATAAAGGAGAATGTTATGTTATGTTCAAGATGCGGTAAGCGTACCGCAGTTGTATTTGTTTCCAATAACCAGAATGACTCAAACACAGTAGGCTACTGCCTCTCCTGTGCAAGAGAGCTGGGTATCAAGCCTGTGGATGACCTGATGAAGAAGATGGGCATCACAGACGAGGACTTAAAAGCTATGGAGGACCAGATGGGTCCTATGATGGAGAGCCTCCAGGAGGGCGGCGATTTGTCCGAGATGATGCAGGGAATGACTCCTGATGATATGGGAGTTGAGGAGGCAGAGTCTGCAGACGGAGATGACTTCACTCCAGGCGGTGCTCCTGCATTCCCAAGCTTCTTCAATAACTTCTTCGGCGGCAATGCCAATCCCCCCTCAGGTGCAGGTAACGCCGACCCCAAAAAGACAAAGAAGCAGGAGAAAAAGGAGAAGAAAGAGCGGAAGTTCCTCTCTCTTTACTGCGAGGACTTAACCCGTAAAGCCCGAGAGGGTAAGACTGACAGAGTAATCGGCAGAGATAAAGAGATTGAGCGTGTTATCCAGATTCTCTCCAGACGCACCAAGAACAATCCCTGTCTCATCGGTGAGCCCGGTGTAGGTAAGACCGCTATCGCCGAGGGTCTGGCACTTCGTATTGCACAGGGTAATGTGCCTCAGCGTCTCAGGAATAAGGAGATTCACCTCCTTGACCTGACTGCTCTTGTGGCAGGTACTCAGTTCAGAGGTCAGTTTGAAAGCCGAATCAAGGGACTCACTCAGGAGGTCAAGAATCTTGGCAATATCATTCTGTTCATTGACGAGGTTCACAACCTTGTAGGTACAGGTGATGCTGAGGGTACAATGAACGCGGCAAATATTCTGAAGCCTGCTTTGTCCCGTGGTGAGATTCAAGTGGTAGGTGCTACCACTTTCAATGAATACAGAAAATACATCGAGAAGGATTCAGCTTTAGAGCGTCGTTTCCAGCCTGTGAAGGTTGCCGAGCCCTCAGTATCCGAGGCTATCGAGGTGCTTGATGGTATCAAGGATTACTACGCAATGCACCACCGTGTTACAGTGGGTGAGGATATTATCCGTAAGGCTGTTATTTTCTCTGAGCGATACATCACAGACCGCTTCCTGCCCGATAAGGCTATCGACCTGCTGGACGAGGCTTGTGCCTGTGCATCACTTCGTAACAAAGAGCGTGAGCGCTATGATAAGCTCTGCGACGAGAAGCACCACCTCCAGCTTGTACAGGAGAAGCTTACAACCGAGGAGCAGATAGACTACGAGCGTCTTGCCACAGTCAAGAGTGAGCTTGCCCGTGTTGACCAGCAGATTGCCGAGATTCCTCAGGAGTCACTGGAGACTGCAGTCACCGAGGAGGACCTTGCCAAGGTTATCGAGCTGTGGACAGGTATCCCTTCAACTCATGTCCGTGAGAACGAGCTTGCAAAGCTTGCAAACATAGAATCCCGGATGAAAGAGAAGATTATCGGTCAGGATGAGGCTGTGAAGGCTCTCGCAAATGCTATCAAGCGTAGCCGTGTGCAGATTTCTCCCAGACGCCGTCCTGCATCCTTTATCTTTGTTGGCCCCACAGGTGTAGGTAAAACCGAGCTTGTCAAGGTGCTTTCCTCACTTCTCTTTGATACTCCCGAGACCTTAATCCGTCTGGATATGTCCGAATTTATGGAGAAGCACTCTGTCTCCAAGATTATCGGCTCACCTCCTGGATATGTAGGCTATGATGAGGCAGGACAGGTTACCGAAAAAGTCCGCCGCCGTCCCTACAGTGTGCTCCTCTTTGACGAAATTGAAAAGGCTCATCCCGATGTGCTCAATATTCTCCTGCAGATTCTGGACGAAGGTAAGCTCACCGATGCCCACGGCAGAGTTGTAAACTTTGAGAATACAGTTATTGTTATGACCAGTAACGCAGGCTCAGAGAAGAAGGAAAACGCCCTTGGCTTTGCAAAGAGCGAGGCAGACGCTACCCGCGACAAGGTGATGAAGGCGCTTGCTGAGTTCCTTCGTCCCGAGTTCATAGCCCGTGTGGACGAGATTTTAGTTTTCCGTCATCTTGAGAAGGATGACCTGAGGAGGATTGCATCCCTGATGCTCTCCGAATATGTGGATACCTTAAAGGAAAAGGGTATTCAGTTTACCTTTGACGAGGCTGCTTGTGAGTGCCTCACCGATAAAATTACAGACGGCAGAAGCGGAGCAAGAGATTTGCGTAACATCATCCGCAAAGAGGTAGAAGAACTCATTGCTGAGGAGATGATTGCAAAGGGTGAGGGCGGTATCATCGGTATCAACCTGACTGCAGTTGACGGCAATGTAAAAATCGAAGTAATTTAATAAAACTAAATAATCTAACCTACAGTTGCGTAGAAGTTGAAAGGATATATTAATATGAAAAAGCAATTAATTAAACTTTGTTCTGTTTTTATTTCTTTACTGCTTGTTTTGTCTGCAGTAATCACTTCTGACGCAACTGTTTTTGTTTCAGAATCAGTTTCCTCACAGGGTGACCTCCCTGATATTGTTGATAACAGTCAGAGCAAATACTTTCCTCCCATAGATACCCAGGGTGACCAAGGTTCTTGTGTGTGCTGGGCACAGGGCTATTACCAATTTACCTATATGATGAACAGGGAATTGGATATAGCCACAACTTCAGAGAATGCTTTTTCAGCCAGATGGCTGTATAACCTTGCCAACGGCGGCAGGTCAGCAGGCACATGGGAAAACGATGTGTATAATATGATGAAGGAGATAGGTTGCCTCAGACAAAGCGATGCAGAGTTTTCAAACGAAGATGACCAGAACTGGTATCCCACTGAAGAAATGTGGAAAACTGCAATGCAATACAGAATCAGCGACTATACAATTTTCAAGAATATCGGCGAGGAGGATTCTCAGATAACATCACCCGACGACCCTGACCTTACAAATATCAAGACCTTGCTAGCGCAGGGAGAGGTACTTGCAGGAACTACATATATCAGCTCATGGAAGGTAGGCAGGCTCAAGCAGAATTCTTCTGCGCCTGAAAACGATAAATACCTGAACGAATATGTTGTTATGTATGAGGACGGTACCTCTGTCCGTCACAGGCTTGCAATCGTTGGCTATAACGATAATATCTGGACGGATATCAACTCAAACGATAAGGTTGATGCAGGCGAGATGGGTGCTCTTAAAATTGCCAACTCCTGGGGTACAGACCGCCACAACCAAGGCTTTATGTGGATTGCATATGATGCACTGAACAGAGTCTCCTGTGTCAGCAATGCCCCTGTGCCTGACTACAGACCTGCGGCTTTTCACGATTATACTCAGATAGAGATTCTGCCCTATGATTTCGATACGGAGCTGTACTTCCGCTATACCTTGAACACCTCAGACCGCGGCCAGTGCAGGATGTACGCCACAGCCACAAAGGGGGATACTACCTACACTTTCGAGCTTGGCCCCAAGCGTCAGCACGGAATGTATGCAAACACCTTCTCCTATGACGGCACAACGAAATCAAACGACGGCACTATGGTCTATGCCCTCAGTAACCTTGTACCCGATATAACTTCTGAGACTCTCCACGAGTATCAGTGGAGCATTAAGTTTGAGGATGAAGAAGCCGACGGCATAGTGTTCACTGTTAAGAATATGGAGATAGTGGACGACACAACAGGCAGAGTTGTAAGGCCTGATAATGTCTATCCTCTGAAGCTGGACGGCACATCAAAGGAGGTTACCTTCCCTCAGTTTGAGTATGCAGAGCCCACTGCTCCCTCAACCTCATCACAACCTGCAGAGACCGAGGCAACTACTGGAACAGAACTTATTACAACAGAGCCCCTGACAACAGCAACAACCACTGTCACTACATCGACCGAAGCGACAGTTACAGACCCTGTGGAGTATGTCTATGGACTCTCGGGGGATAGCAACCAAAGCGGTGACATCAGTATAAGTGACGCAACCCTTATCCAGAAGTACATAAGCAATCTTGTAGACGAGGGGGATATATCTTTGCTCCTTTCTGATTGCGACGCAGATACAAAGGTAACTATCAAGGATGCTACCTGTATCCAGAAGTACCTGGCAGAGCTTAAGGATTCAGGCATCACAGGTACTCAGGTGCTGATAGATACCATCATTCCCACACAGCCATCAAAGCCTGCAGACCCCACAGAGTCTACTGAGGCTTCAACACCTTTTGTAACAACTGCTCCCACAGAGGCTACAGACCCCACAGAGCCTTCAACTATTGTAACAGAACCTGTCACAACAGAGCCTGCAGTGCAAAACACTGTGTATTTTACAAACGCTCACCAGTGGAGCGGTACAGTATCCTGCTACTACTGGTCGGATTCCGACACCAATATGACCTCCTGGCCGGGGGTGCCTATGACTATTTCCTCTGTCAATGACTACGGTCAGAGCGTGTATGTGCTCCAGATTCCGCAGGATGCGGAGTATATCATCTTCACAAACGGCAGTGTGCAGACAGCAGATATCCCCTACAGCGGCGGAGAAAAACGCTACTATGCAGACGCCCCATCCTCTGACGGCAAATACACCGTTAAAGAATGGTAAACAATATTGAACAATAAAACCACCCGTCGTCAAACGGGTGGTTTTGCTTTGTTTTATTACTTTGTATTTATTAAGAGAATTATCAAAAAATCTTGGTTGTCCACTTGGTGCAGTCCCAGACCTCGTCCACTACATCAAGGTAGAACTCAGGCTCGTGGCAGATAATCAGAATACTTCCTCTGTATTCCCTCAGTGCTCGTTTGAGCTCTTCCTTTGCGTCTACATCAAGATGGTTTGTAGGCTCGTCCAGCAGGAGTACATTTGTCTCTTTATTAATAAGCTTACATAGTCTCACCTTAGCCTGCTCGCCACCGCTGAGTACCCGTACCTGACTTTCAATATGCTTAGTTGTCAGACCGCATTTTGCAAGGGCGGCTCGTACCTCGTGTTGACCCAGTGAGGGGAAGTCCTTCCATATTTCCTCAATGCAGGTCACTGTCTTGTCACCTGTAAACTCCTGCTCAAAGTACCCAATCATCAGGTTGTCGCCTAACTCCACCTTGCCGGAAATAGGAGGGATAAGTCCCAGAATACTTCTGAGCAATGTGGTCTTTCCAATACCGTTTGCACCAACAAGAGCTATCTTCTGTCCTCTCTCCATATGTATGGTCAAGGGCTTTGACAAGGGCTCGTCGTATCCTATTACAAGTTCCTCAGCCTCAAAGATAAACTTGCCCGGTGTGCGTCCCACCTTGAAGTTGAACTCAGGCTTTGGCTTCTCCTGTGCAAGCTCAATTACATCCATCTTATCAAGGAGCTTCTGTCTGGACATAGCCATATTTCTTGTGGAGACTCGGGCTTTGTTCCTTGCCACAAAGTCTTTCAGCTCGCTAATCTCTTGTTGCTGACGCTTGAACGCCGCCTCAAGCTGAGCCTTCTTCATAGCGTGTACTTCCTCAAAATGATGGTAGTCTCCAACATATCGCTCCAGCTTCTGATTTTCCATATGATAGATAATATTGATTACCTCGTTAAGGAAGGGAATATCGTGAGAAATTAGGATAAATGCATTCTCGTAGTCAATCAGATATCGCTTGAGCCAAGTGATATGCTCCTCGTCCAGATAGTTGGTAGGCTCGTCCAGCAGAAGAATATCAGGCTTTTCAAGCAGAAGTTTTGCAAGGAGCACCTTTGTTCTCTGGCCGCCGCTCAGGTCCGTAACATCCCGCTCAAGCCCAAGGTCAGCAAGTCCCAGTGCTCTGGCGACCTCCTCAACCTTTGCGTCAATAACATAGAAGTCGTGGAGAGTAAGCGTGTCCTGAATCGTGCCAAGTTCCTCAAGCATTTCTGCCATTGTGTCCTCGTCGGCATCGCCCAACTTGTCGCAGATATCATTCATCTTTTCCTCAAGCTCAAACAGATAGGAGAAAGCAGACTTCAGTACATCCTCAATGGTCATACCTGATTTCAGTACTGTGTGCTGGTCAAGGTATCCTACTCTGACATTCTTAGCCCATTCAATCTTACCCTCGTCAGGCATCAGCTTGCCTGTGACAATATTCATAAATGTGGATTTACCTTCGCCGTTTGCACCGATAAGTCCGATGTGCTCACCCTTGAGCAATCTGAAAGAAACATCATCAAATATGGCTCTGTCACCAAATCCGTGGGACAAATGCTCAACATTAAGTATACTCATAATAACTCCTCAAAAATATAAACATCTTCCGCAAGTATACCATATTCAAAAGCTTTTTACAACTTGTGAAATAATAAAAAACAGCAGATGTGTGAGAAAACATCTGCTGTCACGGATTGGTTTGTATCAGAATTTAGTTCTTACTGTTAAGCTCTGCGTTGATTCTCTTAGCCTCAGCTTTTGCACTGAGCAGAGTTACAATGTAAATCACTGCATACACCACAATAAACACAGGCAGTACAGCCGGAAGAATAGAGAAGAAGCTGTCGCTGTAGCCGATTATTGCACAGGCACCACAGGTAATTATCAGACAGCCCACACAGTGAATAACTGTGATAAGGGGGAGAGGGAGTCTGGAACTTTTAAAAAGAATACTCAGCACACCGAAAAGTGCAGATGCCGCAAGCCACACAAGGAACTCCTTTATAACCCCATTCCAACCGCCGATTAAAACCATACATATAATTGTGATAGGCATACCGATACCGATACCGCCGATAGTTGCTAAAATAATGTCTTTGAATTTCATAATAACATCTCCTTAAATTTTGCTTTTGAATTCTTTGAAGTATTTTCTTGATATTGTAAGTGTTTCTTTGCTTTGTTTAAGCCTCAGTGTATAGTTACCGCTGAACTCGGCAGATACGGATTTTACAAAGTCTATGTTCACAAGCATTCCCTTGTTGATTTGTGCGAAGGGCTGAGCAGAGAGGGATTCCTTCAGCTCGTAGAGCTTCTGTTTTGTGCTGTATACTCCTTCTGTTGTAACAGCAGTAACCTTGCCGTCACAAGCCTCTAAGTAGATGATATCCCTTGCGTTCACAAGGAATTGCTCATCCTCTCTGTAAAGTATCAGCTTTCCGCTGTTATTGCTTGTATTTATGAAGCTTAGAAGTGTACTGACCTCCTCAGATGCAATGTCACCTCGGATGATAATTTCTGTTTCGCCCGTGTTCATAGGCTCCAGAGTGATTTTCACTTTGTCTACCTCTTTTCCTGTTATATGAGACAATTATATATCAAAAGCATATCGATTGCCACATATTTACGAGAATTTTATTCCTCAGTAGTTTTCTCTGCTTTTATAAGTCTCTCGATTCCTGCGCAGGCAAGTCCGATTCCAAGCAGCAGTACAGCATTGTTAATAGCAATAATATTCATAATAATCATCGCCACAACTGCTATACCCATAGCAAGGGATACCGCTTTGAAAATTAAAGTAATCATCTGTTTGAACTTTTCCATTTTGTTTTCCTCTAAAATTTAATTTAATGTAAAGTGGTGTGAATTTTCATAATCTCTGTGAAAATAAAAATCCAAAGTTTTTGTGTCAAGATTGTACACAATACTCCACTGTGTCTCACCTTCATAGGAAGCATCTTTCATACAATCCTTCATACCCTCACAGCTTTTTATATTTGGCTCAAGTGTCAGCAGTTTATCAAATCTGTTGTGTGATTCCTCGTTGCCTGTGCCGTACTTTTCGCCTTCAGACAAATAGTGATTTGTCACAGCCTTTGTTTCTGTAACAACCATAACATCATCAATATATTCAACAACTACGGATTTACCCCTTGCGTCGCTGATGGCAAGATGATGAGATGTACCTATTGATGAGTGCATATCGTAGTTTTTGAGTAACTCCACAGCCTCGTCAACATCAGACGCCTTGTCAAGCAGTAGTCTTATTGCACTTGTAGTTGTAAGGTCAACTTTTTCTGTCTGCTGATTTGTGGTGTCGCTGTCGCCTGCAAGCAGGTCTGCCACGCAGAGACCTTTTTCGTTTATACCATCCAGCGGTACATAAACAGCCGCCATAGCCATATATTTTTCAGCAAAGCTTTCAGGTTTAAAACCATCACCGAATCCAAGAAAATCCAACCATGTTGTAGAGTAGGATTCATAACCGTTTTCAGGCTTTGTATGGATAATCATAACTGAGCTGTCATTGCCTTCCCAGTCAAAGTTTCTGCCCATTATTGTGCCTTCGTCTGTTTCTGTTGTCAGAGCACTGCATCCGAAATCAAGGGACCTTTCTTCAGGGTCACCCTCCCAGAATCCGCCTGACATAAAGGATATAAGATAAAGTGCCATATCTCGTTCTGATGAAGCACCGCCTTTTTCAAGGAAATCCTCAAATCCGTAGTCACCCTCATATTCCATATACCATAGTCCATCCTCAAGCTCTCTCACACTGCCTGCCGCTGACAGCATATCTGAGAATAAAATGTATCCTATAATTCCTGTTGTCAGAACAGCTGTCAGTATGATTGCAACTGTAATTAAAAGCACCCTTTTGATTTTCTTTTGTGTTTTCATAAAAATCACCTTCATTATGTATTTGTGTCTGTCACTGTCTGTATTATATGGGAAAACTGCACATTTGTCTTGAGAAATCACCTGTCAGGTCAGATTTAAGTCCTGAAATGCAAAAAATCAAAGGTGAAATTACAGTATTATTTTTTCTGTGTGTTAATGAATTACAATGGGTTAATAGGGAAACACGCTGTAATTTACCTGAAAAATTATAATAAATAATAGTTGACAAAACAGGAATAATATACTATAATCATATCAGTTAGCAAAGGCTAACCGCTGTGGTGAGCTGTGTATTCAGCTTTGTTTTTTTGGTATATAGTTAGCGTACGCTAACCGCCGAACCTTTAACAGTGTATATTAATTTATACAGGTGACATAATACATTTGCACTGAGTATGAGTGCGTTATTTTTTAATCAATAGTTAGCCAATGCTAACCAAAGGAGGGAGCATATGTCAGAAATATTACTTGTCAAGCATTGTTCGCCAACCCTTGCAGGTATGAAGACAGCCAACCTGTTTACCTGCTCTTTTGATTCGCAGTCACAGCTCAGGGATTGTGTCCGTTGCTGGAATAAGCTCCTCACCAAAAAGGGCCTGCGTGTGATTCCGCTGCGTTTTTGCAAGGGCAGAGCACTTATATATGTATACCGTCCTGCATTACTCAAGCGTGACCTTAAGCATAATATAGCAGACAGCCTTCTTCGGGAGAGGGGATATACCCCCGAGTCATCAGACCGATGCATCATAGAGCTTATGAAGCGTCTGTGTGAGCAGGACGAGTTTCCCCACGAGATAGGCTTGTTCCTGGGATATCCCCCTGAGGATGTATCTGCTTTTATTGAGAATAAAGCAGAAGGCTGTAAGTGTGTAGGTTGTTGGAAGGTATACGGCGACGAGCAGGCAGCACAAAAAATATTTGCCAGATTCAGAAAGTGCACCGATGTATATTGCACACAGTTTGCAAAGGGTAGGTCAATCGAGCGGCTGACAGTAGCCGGTTGAAATATAGAAGTTATATGAAAGGTAGGAATTTCCTATGAGTAAAGTAGCAGTAGTGTATTGGAGCGGCACAGGCAACACCGAGGCAATGGCTCAGGCGGTCGCACAGGGTGTCCGTGAAAAAGGCGGAGAAGCAGAGATTCTCACCTCAGCAGAGTTTGACTCATCAATGATGGATGCATACGATGCAATTGCATTTGGATGTCCTTCAATGGGCGCAGAGGAACTGGAGGACACAGAGTTTGCACCAATGTTTGAGTCCTGTGAGCCGAAGCTTAGCGGCAAGAAGCTTGCTTTGTTCGGCTCCTATGGTTGGGGCGACGGAGAATGGATGCGTAACTGGGAGGAGACCTGTATTGCAGACGGAGCAGTTATTGCCTGCGATTCCGTAATCTGTAACGAATCTCCCGATGATGAGGCAGTATCTGCCTGCAAATCTCTGGGTGCCGCATTAGCTTAATAAAAAATCGCCGTAGCTCTCAATACAGATGCTACGGCGATTTTACTTTGTATCGGTAATTTTTATGTAATGCGTAGGGACGACCGTTGGTCGTCAGCGTATATATCGGTGATGTGCCTGTCATATATATGTAACCATCATCTCGTTAGATGGGCGTGAAGGAAATTTGAAATATATTCGTTTCCTTACATATTAATCACAGCGAAGCTGTGGATATCATCAATTCTGTAAGAATTGCATATCATCAAAACGGAGTTTTGTATATCATCATTGCGAAAGTGTTTTATACAGCCTACGGCTGATGATATACGCCTACGGCGATGATATACACGCGTGCCGCGTGATGATATGCCATTGCTTTCGCAATGAATAAAAACCGACTTGTTTCAACAAGTCGGTTTTTGGAGCGGATGATGTGCCTGTCATAAAGAAGTAACTACCTTCTCGTCAGACGGGGCGTGTATTGACTTAAAAGTCTCATCATCGCGACGGGCTAAAAACAGTCCGCAGGAAGATTCCCCCACAGTGTGGGGGAAATGTCGGCAATGCCGACAAAGGGGGACAGGGGCTGTGAGCCTGTTTTCTTCACGCCCTTTCGATTCCCATCATCATTCCTAAGTCCAAAAAGAAAAAAGCACCCTTGTTGGGTGCTTTTTCTTTTTGGAGCGGATGATGGGAATCGAACCCACACGATCAGCTTGGAAGGCTGAAGTTCTACCACTAAACTACATCCGCATATTTGCAACGGTAGATATTATATCACAACTACCGTTGCTTTGTCAATTAATAATTTCAAAAATTAGCAAACATTACTGGGGCTTGTTACCCTCAATGCGATAAATATCCTGGTCATCAATATTGATGTTAGGCAGGATAATGGGCTTGATGCCTGCGTTTGCAGTGATGGTTGTCACCATAGCCCTTGCATAGGGGAACATCACCTTGAAGCTTTCTGTATGTATCAGCTCGCGTTTTGCGTTGGGGTCATATGCAAAGATGCCCACAAGCACAACCTTAACCTTCAGCTTGCTATCGTCAGAGGTATCGCCAACCTCAACCTCAAGCTCACCTCTGCAAACAGTTGATGAGGAATCTGTAGGGTACTTTACATTGTAAGAAAACTTATTTCCGATTTTAATCTGTACATTAGGGTCAAGGCGGTTTACAAAGACCACATCAGATACAGTATATGCTTTCAGATCACAGCATGCCATAATTGAACTCTCCTTTATTTTATGCATTATATATTAAGATTATACCACAATGCTCTTAAAATGCAAGCCACACAATAACTATCAATTCGCTTTTTTGTTTTACATGGTATTTTTAATAAAACTTAAACATTTCAAAAACACCATCTAAACATTGACATCGTATAATCTCTGTGTAAGGTGAGCAAAGGGAACTCCCCGGAGCGTAAATTAAGTTTATCTTTAACAAAACTTAAACATTTCTCAAAAAACTCACAAACAACCATCGGGTACAATAAACCCGTAAACTAAGAAAAGGAGAATGTGCAATGTCAAAATTCACAAACGCTAACGAGAAAATCGCAGAGAAGGTAGTTGACGGCTTCAAGAAGATTGAGGACGGCGTAGTCAGCGGCTACAAGAAAATCGAAGAAGGTGCAGTCACAGGCTTCGGTAAGGTAACCGACAAATGTGTCGAGGTGCTTTTTACGAAGGACGGCGAATCCGTCGAGGATGCAAAGAAACGCCTCTCAGGCAATAAATAATCTGTGCACAGCAAGGGGAAATATATGAATCAGGATACAACATTCATCTACACATATTCAGCGAAGGAAAACGAAGAGGTACAGGCAATACGCCGCAAGTACCTTCCTCGTGAGGAAAGTAAATACGAGGAACTGAAACGACTGGATGACTTTGTCCAAAACTCAGGTGTTACGCTGTCCCTATGTGTAGGAATTATCGGAGTATTGATATTTGGCGCAGGAATGTGCCTTTCAATGCAGGTTATAGGAGAGGGTACCCTTTCCGTAATATGCGGTGTTGTGGTCGGTCTTATAGGTGCAGGGACTATGATTTCAGCCTTTCCTGTGTACACAACAGCCCATAACAAAGCGAAAGCAAAACACACCTCAAGGATACTTGAGTTAACAGATGAACTTTCAATTGAGTAATACACCACCTGACCTTATCAGACGCAAAATTTATAAATATATTTTTAATAAAGGAGAATACCATAATGGCAAATTTCATCAAAAAAGCATTCGAGGATATGAAGGAATCTGCAAGAGCACAGCATCAGGTTGATAAAGCTCAGTTTGAGGCACACAAGTCTGAGTCCAGAGCGCAGTGGGAAGAAGCAAAGGCAATGGGCGATCCAGAGAGACGCAAGGCTATGATGCAGGCAAAGCATGACAAGCAGATAGCAGAAGCAAAGAAGCGTCAGGAAGAAGCACAGGCTCGTATAGATTCCGCAAAGAGCAACTGATTGAAATACATCAAAGCGAGGTACTGCTTGGTGCCTCGCTGTGTCAGCATCTGAACAAAGCAAAGGAGAATTATTATGAACGCTATTGAAATACGCGGCTTGTCCAAGAGCTTCCGCGGTATGTATGCGGTTGATAACCTGAATATGACCGTTCCTGTAGGTGCAATCTACGGCTTTATCGGCGAGAACGGCTCAGGCAAATCCACCACAGAAAAGCTCATCTGCGGACACCTTGTTCCCGACAGGGGAAGCATCAGGCTGTTCGGCAAGGATTACACTGATGCAGGTGTCCGTGTGAAGGTAGGTGCACTTATTGAGAACGCAGGCTGTTTCCCCGATTCGAGCGTATATCAGAATCTGATGATGCAGTGTATCAATCTCGGTGTTGAAAACGCTGATGAGGAAATTCGCCGTGTTCTTGAAATCGTCCGTATGGAGGATTCTGCAAACATTAAATTCAAGAGCTGCTCCCTTGGTATGAAGCAGCGTATCGGTATCGCGATGGCTCTCCTTGGTGAGCCTGCACTTCTCATTCTTGATGAGCCTATCAACGGACTTGACACAGACGGTATGAGGATTATGCGAGAGATACTCGTGGACATTACAAAGAACTACGGCTGTACTGTGCTTATTTCTTCCCATATTCTGGGCGAGCTTGAGAAAATTGCCACCCATTACGGAATTATCCGTCAGGGCAGAATGATAATGGAGCTTACCGCTACAGAAATGGACAGCAGAGCACAGGTGTATATTTCTCTGAAAACCCGTCATATGCAGTCCGCCGCAGACCTTTTGTCACAGAAATTTTCCCGTGTGCGTATGGATGATGAGTATATCCGTGTTTATGATGTTGAGGATACAGCCGCTGTTGTTGATTACTTAATGAGACAAGGTCACATTGTCAGCGAAATACGAAAGAACAAGATTGGACTTGAGCAGTATTACATAGAGCTTATGTCAGCAAAGGAGGAGAACTAAAATGACGCAAGAACTCAGATTCAGAACTCCCCGTTTCTCAGAGAGACTCAGGGGAATGTTGGGCGTAGACTTTTACCGCCTTTTTCATACTCCTATGTTTTATATTTTCCTTACTATAGCAGCTATAATCCCTGCTATGGTATCAGCAATGACAACAATGCCTGATCAGAATGGCAACACTATGGAGCCTCTCTACTCCAATGTGTGGCAGATAATTGCCGCCTCAGAGCCACTTTATGTAATTAACACTATCGCTGATTATGCCAATATGAATATGGTATTCATATTTGGCGGAATTATGGTTTCTATCTTCATCGGACACGATTATAAGAGCGGATATGTAAAGCAGTTGTTTACCACTCACGCAAAGAAGCAGGACTATATGATGTCCAAATCCATAGTTTGTGCCTTTGCTATGGTGTGTATGTGCATTACATATTTTATCGGCGGTACTGTGGGAGGTATGCTTGCAGGCTATTCGATGGAGGTTAATGTCGTCTCTCTTGTTCTTGCTGTTATGGGCAAGATGATTATGAGCCTTGGATGGGCAAGTCTTTATACATTTCTGAACATTGTGTTCAGAAGATACTTCGGTATTTCCATAGCCTCCAGCTTTTTCTTCGGAACAGGTATTCTTATTATCGGAGTTGCCGCCGTAGTGGAGAGCTTGCCACTTCCCACAACTTTCCTCAATCTTTTTCTATACGGGTCCTCAGTTAACGCCTGCCTTACATCGGATGCAGGGACACTCATCACCTGTGTGCTTGTGTCAGTAGTGTGGGCAGTGTTCTATAACCTGCTCGGTACTCTTATCCTCAATAAGAGCGATGTATATTAAGGAGGCGGACAATATGAATGCAGTTGAAATTAAAAATCTATCAAAGAGCTTCGGCTCAAAACAGGCTGTCCGTGGACTTGATATGACAGTACCCATGGGTGCAATCTACGGCTTCATCGGAGAGAACGGCTCAGGCAAATCTACCACAGAAAAAATGATTTGCGGACTTATTCCCAAAAGCAGTGGCAGTATCAGACTCTACGGCAAGGATAATACAGATGCCAATGTCCGTGCAAAGCTGGGTGTTCTGATTGAATCCCCCGGGTGCTTTCCTGAACTTTCTGTCTGGGATAATATGATGCTTCAGGCGGAGAACCTGAGTCTGCCTGATGCAAAAAAACAGGTCATCAGTATTCTGAAAACCGTCAGAATGGAGGGAGCCGCAAGCAATAAGTATAAGAATTGCTCCCTTGGTATGAAGCAGAGGGTCGGAATTGCAATGGCACTGCTGGGTAACCCTTATCTGCTTGTGCTGGATGAGCCCCTCAACGGTCTGGATGCGGATGGTATGAGAATTATGCGTGAGGTTTTTACTGATATTGTCAAGGACGGCAACAGAAGCATCATTGTGTCTTCTCATTTGCTGGGTGAGCTTCAGAAGGTAGCAACTCACTATGGTATCATCCGTCACGGCAGAATGATACGAGAGATGACCGCTCAGGAGCTTGATGCAAGCTGTCGAACCTATACAGCACTTCAGGCAAAGGATATGAGCAGAGCAAAGTTATTGCTCAACAGTAAGTATTCCCGTGTGGAAGTGGATGAGGCAGGCTACATCCGTGTGTATGACCCTGTGCCACCTGAGGCGGTTGTCACTTATCTGTACGAAAACGGAGTCATTGTCACTGAAATAATGACAGAAAAGATTGGTCTTGAAGAATACTACATCGATTTGATGAAAGGAGGCAATTAAAATGAATAACCGGTTAAGATTTCCTGAGTATACATTCGGTAAACGGCTAATAAGTATGTTCAGGGTGGACTTCAGGCGAATGTTCAAATCTCCGCTGTTTTATATTCTGATTGCCTGTGCACTTTTGATTCCTGTTGTAATGAATGTTATGATGAGTATGATGGACGGCTCTGTGTCTGTTGATCCACAGACAGGAGTTGAGACTATAATCCACGGGCCTGAAAATGTGTGGCAGTCTATCGGAACTCTGCCTACAGCTCAAGGTGCTGCTATGGGTGGAATGGATGTAATGAGTATGTGCAACATCAATATGATGTTTATGTTGGTTGCCGTTTTCGTCTGCCTGTTTATCTGTGCAGATTTCAGAAGTGGTTACGCAAAGAATCTGTTCACCGTCCGTGCAAGGAAAGGGGAGTATGTTGTTTCCAAAACACTTGCGGGCTTTATCTGCGGAGCATTTATGCTTGCTTTTTACTTTATCGGTGCAATTATTGGCGGAGCTGTATCAGGGCTTTCCTTTGAGATGTTGGGTTTTACAGCAGTAAATCTTGTACTGTGTATGATTGCAAAGCTTTTTCTGATGCTTGTGTTTGTTGCTATATTTGTACTTGTAAGTGTCATAGCAAAGCAGAAGTCCTGGCTTGCAATCTGTGGCTCCCTCGGCGGTGGAATGTTGCTCTTTATGATGGTTTCAATGATAACTCCTCTCAATTCAGGTTTAATGAATGTGTTTCTCTGCATTGCAGGGGGAGTACTGTTTAGCCTTTGTCTTGGGGTGTTCAGCAGATTAGTACTTAATAAAACAAGGTTGGTATAAATTCAGCGGAGCGTATCATTTTAGGTACAGCTCCGCATTTTTTTTGACAATATCAAATCGTAAACAAAACTTTAACATTTGGGTGTTATACTGTATAATAGAATTGAAGTATTATACGGAGGTAGCAGGATGTTCAAGATATTAGTTGTAGAGGACGACAGAGAACTTAACAAGACCGTTTGTTCATTTCTGAATCACAGCGGCTACGAAGCCATCGGTTGCCTGAGTGCGGCAGAGGGCTATGACGCTCTGTATGAAAATATAATAGACCTTATCATATCCGATATTATGATGCCTCAGGTGGACGGCTTTGAGTTTGCAAGCAATGTGCGTGAGCTTAATGAGGATATCCCAATCCTCTTTATGACCGCCCGTGATGATATAGCCTCCAAGCAGAGGGGCTTCCGTATCGGCGTAGATGATTATATGGTAAAGCCCATTGATTTAGACGAGCTGTACCTTCGTATCGGTGCACTGCTCCGCCGTGCTAAAATCGCCTCCTCACGAAAGTTGGAGATTGGCAGTTTCGTTATGGATGCAGATGAGCATACTGCGTATCTTGGGGATGAGGAGATACCCCTTACAAACCGTGAGTTCAGTATTCTCTACAAGCTCCTCAGCTACCCTAAGAAGACCTTCACGAGGACACAGCTTATGGATGAGTTCTGGGATGCAGATACCGAAACTGCTCCCAGAGCAGTGGATGTATATATGACCAAGCTTCGCTCCAAGCTGTCAGCCTGTGATGATTTCGAGATAAAGACCGTCCACGGTCTTGGTTACAAGGCGGTGATTAAGTGAAGGACAAAACCGTTATCAAAAGTATCCTCAGATGGCTCAATCATTACTTTGTGTTTTTTATTCTGGTAGCCTTCATTATCACCTGCTGTACCATGCTGTTTGTGTCAACTCTCAGGGATAGTCTGGGACTTGAGCTGACAGATGATAACATCGGCGCCGCCGCAAAGATTACCTTTATCAATGTAGCACTTCTCAGCCTGATTTTCACAGTGATTGATACTATCCGCAGGAAGCTGACGGTTGAGCGTCCTGTCAGGAATATCACGCAGGCAGCAGAGAAGCTCATACAGGGTGATTTCTCTGTGCGTATCAATAATAAAAATATAATCGGTACAGATGAGACCTTCAACCGTGTTATCGATTGCTTCAATAAAATGGCAGAGGAGCTGGGCAGTGTGGAGACTCTGCGTACGGATTTTATTGCCAATGTTTCCCACGAGATGAAGACTCCTCTTGCTGTTATGCAGAATTACGGAACTCTCCTGCAAGCTCCCGATTTGTCTCAAGAAAAGCGAATGGAATATGCAAAGGCTGTCACCGATACCTGCCGTAAAATGGCAGATATGATGACAAATATATTGAAGCTCAACCGACTTGAAAATCAGCAGATTTACCCTTGCATAACCGAATTCAACTTAGGCGAACAGCTTTGCGAGTGCCTGTTGCAGTATGAGAATGTATGGGAGCAATCAGATATTGAGATAGAAACAGACATTGCCGAGGATATCATAGTGAAGGCTGACGCAGAGCTTCTGAGCCATGTGTGGAATAACCTGTTTTCCAATGCCTTCAAGTTTACACCCTCAGGCGGTAAGGTGACGGTCAGCCTCAGTGCTACGCCTGACTATGCGCAAGTCAGGGTTACTGATACAGGTTGCGGAATGACTCCCCAAGTGGGAGCGCATATATTTGAGAAGTTCTATCAAGGGGATACCTCCCACAGCTCACAGGGCAACGGACTTGGCTTGGCTCTTGTCAAGCGCGTGGTTGATATTATGCACGGCGAGATTTCAGTAGAGAGCGTGGTGGGCAAGGGCTCCACCTTTGTTGTCAGAATAAGCAGGTGCTGATATGATGTGGAAGAAAATCGGCACAGCCTTCCTTTATCCTCATACAGCACTGATGATAATTCTCATACCTGTATCTGCATTGTTTCTTATTTGTTCAATGATTTACTTAGGTACAGAGTCGCCTTTTGCCATTGTCTCCTATGTGCTTTCGGCGTACACAGTGTTTGTTTGGTGCCTGCGGATTCCTCGGTTGATTGCATGGGTAAAAGGCTTTATAGCAAAAAACAAATATACAAGGCTATGGCAGGAGGATGCCCGACTCAGAGTTAATGTTTCTCTTTACGGCTCTCTGTTGTTCAATACAGCCTACGCAGTGTTTCAATTGGCACTTGGTGTCATACATCATACCTTCTGGTATTATTCTTTGGCTGTGTATTATATTTTTCTTGCAGTTATGCGGTTTTTCTTAGTCCGCTACACAAGCCGCCATAAGCCGGCAGAGCATATGGAACAGGAGCTTCGCAGATATCGCACCTGTGGAGTATTCCTGCTTATAATGAATCTGGCACTTGCACTGATAATTTTCTTTATGGTGTATTGGAACAGAACCTTCATTCACCACGAGATAACAACCATAGCACTGGCGGCATATACCTTCACATCTTTGGCTTTTGCTATAGCGAACACCCTCAGGTACAGACGCTACAACAGCCCTGTGTACTCAGCCTCCAAGGCGATCAGCCTTGCCTCAGCCTTTGTATCTATGCTTACTCTGGAGTCAACTATGCTCACCACCTTCGGCGACGGCTCAATCAGCCTCTCACAGCGTAGGCTTTTTCTTGGTACATCAGGTGGAGCAATATCCGCGTTTATCATTGCAATGTCAATATATATGATAGTAAAGGGAACAAAAAAGCTGAATCAACTAAAATTACCTAAGGAGTAATCAGATGGAAAATACAGAAAAGGAAGCCTTCTGCTATACTTACAGTGCAAAGGAGCAGGAGGAAATCAAGACAATCAGAAAGAAATATTCACCCATAGAGGAGCAAGAGGACAAGCTGTCACAGCTACGCCGTCTGGACGCAAGCGTCACACAAAAAGCTCAGACAGCAGCCCTTTCGCTTGGTATTATAGGTGCACTGATTTTAGGAATAGGTATGAGCCTTACAATGAGCAACCTGAGTGAATTTTTAGGAAGCTTCAAGGAGCTTGCAATGCCCATAGGTATTATCATCGGTATAGCAGGTATCATCCTTGTGTGCCTTGCATATCCCATATATAACAGAATCGTCAGGAAGGAACGAGCAAGAATAGCCCCCGAAATCCTCCGACTCACTGACGATCTGCTTCAATAATCTGCATATAAGTAATACAAAAGAAACGACAGACTATAAACCATAGCCTGTCGTTTTTGTAGTTTAGGTGGGATGGTATGCCATTGCTTTCGCAATGGATAAAAATGAATGCCTATCCGGTAATAGTTCTGACTTTAATAATGAAATATCTCGCGTATGCTCGATATAAAATAAATCTATCATACGCCGCAGCGTATTTCATAGCGTGAGCTATTTCATATTACGAAGTAATATTTCACTCGCCGCAAGGCGAATTTCATTGAAAAAACGTTCACATCACACTATAAGGTCTTTGATATGATTATTGTTTTTCTGCGCTTTTTTCGGTTTAATGAAGCGTTCGCTGTCGCGAACACGAAGCGGCTCCTTCGTCGCCATGAAGCAAAGCGCGGAAGATCAAGCTTTTAATCCGGTTTTTCACGCACCGCAGGTGTGCTTCATTTTTCATGCATTGAAGATGCGCTTCATTCAAAAAAATATAAGCCACACAAAAGTGTGGCTTATATTTTTTTGGTGACCCGGACGGGAATCGAACCCGTGTTACCGCCGTGAAAGGGCGGTGTCTTAACCGCTTGACCACCGGGCCTTATATGTAAAAGAGGAAGGATCGCGTTTCCTACACTCTTTATTTTACTGAATGGTAGCGGCAGTGGGACTTGAACCTACGACCTTTCGGGTATGAACCGAACGCTCTAGCCAACTAAGCTATGCCGCCACGTCAACGCCGCTCAACACAACGCTTGCATATTATATTATACAATCTTTGATTTGTCAATACTTTTTTTTATTTTTTTCAAAAAAATTTTCAGAGGTG
>JAFUJH010000070.1 GCA_017473775.1 Ruminococcus sp. | reverse complement strand
GTGACTGTAGAAAAAGTCCGTGCCTCCCTCTGACGAGGGAAGACTCCCTCACAGTGTGAGGGAGATGTCACGGAGTGACAGAGGGAGACAGGCTCAGTTAGAGGTGGATTTTGCCGAAGGCAAAATACGGAGGGAGAGAAAACATCGCATTTTACTACCCCTCAGTCGGCTTCGCCGCCAGCTCCCCTGACAAGGAAATTCCCCTATTAGGGGAAATGTCTGCAAAGCAGACAAAAGGGTTGCCGCCCCTGCAAAGGGGAGCCACGATTTATACTTTATCGACAAGCTGAAGGGCAGACTTTCCGTCTGCCCTTAAAAGTTAATGTTGGATTATTGAGTTTTATGCTTAGTCATCACAGCCGATTACAACTGAGGACTGTGCAGGCATTGTAAGGGTGCCGTTGTCAAGGGTTGCATAGGTAGGAACCGAGGTATCCATATCAGCAGTACCCGTATCTGCAGTGGGAAGGTTTGCAGTCTGTGCATACAAATCACCACGGATAACTGCGTCGTCCATCATTTCCTCTGTGATAGTAAGGGTATGGCTGTTCTCCTTATCCATATTATGGATAATCAGCAGAGCCTTGCCCTCGTACTCCACCTTGTAGGCACAGATTGCTGTGTTATCAAAGGTGTATGTCTCAGTAATGTGACCCCTTGCAATCTCAGGATTCTGATTTTTAATCTTGACAATTCTGCGATAGAAGCTTAACAGTGAATTCTCATCCTCTGTCTGCTGTGCAACTCCGCCGTAGGGACAGTCAGAGTAAGCACCTGCTGTACACCAGATGTCGGACTCTACAGTATCATCCCAGTTCATTGCACCGCGGAAAAACGCATCGTTGCCGTTCATACCTGCAGGCACAGCCATTCCTATCTCCTCGCCGTAGTAGGTATAGGAGTTACCGGGTGAGAGCATATATGCGGCAGCCGCCATCTTCTGGAAGCTCAGTCCGCTTGGAAAGTAGTTTGCACTTCTGACAGAGTCGTGGTTAGACAGGAACATTGCATTGATTACATTCTCGTTAGCCTCCACAGAATTCTGGTCAAACTTCATAAGCTGAGATGCAAGCTGATTGCCTGTACCAGAGTTTACAGCAGATACAAAGTTACCGCCTGAATTTGCAAAGGAGAATGCAAACTGGCTGTCAATACCCGACTCGTAGGTCTCGTAAAGATAAGAGTTGCCCTGCCAGTTCTCGCCTACCATATAAACATCGGGGTTGTATTTCTGAGCTGTTGTGTAGAGCCAGTTAAGGAACTCGTTACCGTCGGTGATGCCGTCGTCCATATACTTGACAGCATCAAGGCGAAAACCTGCAACTCCACGCTCAAGCCAGAACTTGGCTACTTCCTCAAAATACTGCCTTGTGCCCTCGTATTCAAGGTTCCACTCAGGCATCTCGCTGCTGAACTGTCCCTCATACCAAAGGTCAGCAGTACCGAAAACCTGTCTCCAACCCTCAACACCGGGGAGTCCCTCGCTAATCTTATAATACTGAGCATAGCCGTCCATCTTGCCTGCTTTTGCCTCGGCAAGAGCCTGCTTCCAGAATTCGTGTCCTGTACCGCAGTGGTTGAGCACAAGGTCAAGAATAACAACGATGCCTCGTTTGTCACATTCCTCAATTAGCTTATCAAAGGTCTCAAGGTCGCCAAACTCAGGGTCAATATCCATATAATCGTCCACATCATACTTGTGATAAGAGTCAGATGGCATAATGGGAGACAACCAGATTCCGTCCAGACCTAAGTCAGTATCGGTGTCGGGATTGCCGTCGTTGATGTAGTCAAGCTTATCAATAATACCCTGCAGGTCGCCTGTCTCGTCACCGTTTGTATCGTTGAAGGAGCAGACCCAGATATGGTAGTAGTTTCTGTACTTGTCAGTTGATGGAATTTTACTCAGATTGAGTGTCGGGTCTTTATAACCCTCGTCGCTGTCGCAGGCTGTAAGCAGAGTACAGCTCAGAGCTAAAATTACAACCAAAAGCAATGGAATTAATTTTTTCATATTATAACCTCCAATCAATAGTTTGGAATATATAAAAGGAGTCCTCATATACAAAATACAAAACAGACTCCTGTTGTTTTCAAATTAAGGGGCTCAAACAAAAGGGCGGCCGCCACGCGGCAGCCGCCTCATGTTTAATTAATATAAGGTACTTAAAAGTCGAGCACCTTTTTACAAGCCGATTAACCCTTAACGCCGCCGGCTGTAACGCCTTCAACATAGTACTTCTGCATATACAGGAACAGTGCTGTGATAGGAATAGCAACAACAACTGAGCCTGACAGGAAGTAACGGTAGTAGTTAGACTTGTATTCCTTGTCAGTCCACATCCACAGACCTCTTGAGATTGTGTACTTCTCAACCTCTGTACCCATGATGATCTTAACAAGAATGAAGTCACACCAGGGGCTGATGAAGGAGGTAAGAACTGTGTATACAACGATAGGCTTGGACATGGGAAGGATAATCTTCCAGAAAATCTGATTTCTGTTAGCGCCGTCGATGGTAGCAGCCTCATCCAGTGCTCTGGGAATTGTATCAAAGAAGCCCTTAGCAACCAGGTAACCAAGACCTGCACCGCCGCTGTAGCAAAGTGTCAGACCCAGAAGTGTCTGAGTAAGACCCATCATCTTGAGGATGTAGTACAGAGCGATAGTGGTCATAAAGCCGGGGAACATACCCATAATCATACCAACATTGATGAAAGGCTTACGAGCCTTAAATCTCAGACGGCTGAAGCTGTATGCAACCATCAGTACAGAAAGTGTAGAGATGATGCAAGAGCAGGTAGCAACGATAAGTGTGTTAGAGAACCACTTCATAAACATAGTGTCTCTGAACAGACCGATGTAGTTGTCAAAGCCAAGCTCTGAAACCTTAGGGAACAGAGTTGTTGACAGAATAGCGGGAACACCGCCATTGGGGTCTACACGGAAGGAATGAGCAACAAGCCAAACAAGGGGGAAAATCCAGATAAGACCCATAACTGCCAATGCAATGTAGATAAGAGCATTTGCAATACCTCTTCTGAGTTTATAGCTTTTTATCATGAGAATTCCTCCTCGTTCTTCGCTGACTTAGTCATATTGAATGTAACCAGCGACAGAGTTGCACAAACAATAAATACAAGAATACCTATTGCAGCACCCAAACCGTACTTGTTCTGGTTAACAGAAAGCTTGAACAGCAGGGTGATGAGCAGGTCGGTCTTACCGGCACTGTACTTGTAGTCAGATACCTTGGGACCGCCTTCTGAAAGCAGATAGATAACATTGAAGTTATTGATATTACCGATAAATGTGGTAATAAGGTAAGGTGTTGTAACGAAGAGCATATAAGGCAGAGTGATCTTTGTGAAGCTCTTAACAGGGCCTGCACCGTCAATCTTTGCGCTCTCGTACAGATCCTCAGGGATATTCATAAGAATACCGGAGGTCATAAGGATTGTGTAGGGAATACCTACCCAGATATTAACAACGATAACTGTAATACGAGCCAGAATAGCGTTGTTTGCCTTTGACCATACATCTATAGATGAGGGCTCGCCTGTGAACATTGAAGCAATCAGGTTCAGGGGGCTCTCAGAGGAGTTGCTGAGCATCTGAGCCATAACAAGAAGTGTAACGAACTGAGGAACAGCAATTGTCATAACAAAGAGTGTTCTCCAGAGCTTCTTGAGCTTGATGCCCTTCTTGTTAATCATAAGTGCTACAACCATACCGAGAATGTAGTTGGAGAATGTAGCGAAGATAGCCCAGATAATAGTCCAGCCTGTGATCTTTGCGAAGGTGTAACCCATGGAAGCACCGCCGCCCTGGGATGCACTGAAGATTTCCTTGAAGTTGTCAAGGCCGATCCACTGGAAGGAATCGTAATTTACATCTGAATAGTTTGTAAATGCCATGAAAATCATAAAGATAAGAGGCAGAAGTACAAACACACAGATAAGAATAACAGGCAGGGAAAGCATAGTTGTATGGAACTTGGAGTCAAGGAGCTCCTTGGACTCTTCCATAAAGGTCATAGGCTTCTTGCCTGCCTTGATAATTTCCTCGTTTTTGCGGGCTGACTTTGTGCTTGCAATGTAAATAGCAATGAAAGCAGCAGTCACCATCATAGCAAGGATACCGTAAAGCAGAATCTGGTTACTGTAATACTTTACAACAACCTGCTCCATCTGCTTGCCCATAAATTCAAAGTAATTGATGTCCTTAACGGCCTCAAGCTTGAAGAACAAACCAAGATATGTACCGCCGAAGAAAACCATAAACAGGATGTAGAGAACCTCAATAGCGAAGAAGGCTACACCCTTGATAATCTGTCCTCTTGTGATGTTACCAAGACCCATAATGAGATATGAGAGCTTTGTAATGATATCACCCTTGATAAATCCGAGAACAAAATCCTTGCAACCGCGGCCTATACCGCAGAAGAAGTTCTTGATACCTCTGCCGATTGCGCAGAAGAAGTTTTTAAGATTAGAGGGAATCGCTTTTATGAACTGCGTAAACTTATACCAGAAACGCTGAAAAGCATTCAACGACATGTATTCGGTATATGTCACCCTTCTCACTCTCCTTTATCTAAATATTAAATATATTAGATAAATCTGATACCGAAAGTGAAAGGGCAGCCCGAGCCGCTTGAGTCCGAGCTGCCCTTCTGACTTAGTTTATCAAATTACCGCAAATAATTTTAACTAAATAAAATTACCGTAAATTATTCGTCACGGATGTTTGTGATACAAGCCTCAACCTCAGCCTTTACAGCCTCAGCAGAGAGATCGCTTGTAGGCTCGCACATATATGTGCCGAGAGCTGCAAGCGGATCCCAGAATGTACCAGCAAGACCTGTCTGGGGAACGGAGAACTCAGTCTGAGCCATCAGAGCAGACATAGAGGGATTGCTCTTAACGAAATCGCTCTGCTGTGCTGCTGCGTTGGAAGGTGCCCACTCGAGCTTCTCTGCTCTCTCCATCTGGCAATCCTCGTTTGTGAGGTAGTATGCAAGAGCCTGAGCAGTTACAGGATAAGCAGTCTGGCTGTTAACACCGAGGAACTTGTAACCGAACATATTTACGGACTGAGTAGCAGTGCCGTTGATGTCGATTGTGGGGATGATAGCATAGCCTGCGTTGTCGCCGAGGTTTGCCTTAACAGCAGCGATGTTCCAGCTACCTGCAATACCTGCAGCTGTTGTGCCGTTCTTGAAGCCGTCGGGAATGAGGGATGTGTCGCCGCTCTCGAAGTAGCCGCCTGCAATACCTGCGTTGAAGAGGTTTGCAAATGCCTGTACGGAAGCTGTTACATCATCAATGTTGTAGTCGTTGAATGCCTGTGTGAGGCCGTCCTCCTCGAAGCCCTCAGTCTTGAGACCGCCGGTGTAGAGGAATGTGCAAGCAAAGAAGCCGTTCTTAGCGTCCATGATGAACTTCTTACCGGAATCCTTACATGCTGCGAGAACGCCTTCCCATGTCTTAGCCTGCTCGTCAGTTACAATTCTCTTGTCATAAACAAGGATGTAGCTGTTGTCGCCTGTCTCGGGATAAGCAAAGAGCTTGCCATCCTTGGAAGCAGCAGCAACGGAAGCAGCTGTGTTGTCAGCAGTTACATTCTCAGCGAACAGACACTCTGCAAGAGCGTTAGCGCTGTAGAGCTTGTCGATCTGGTCAGAGGGGAAACCGAATACATCAGCAGCAGCCTTTGCATCGTTGATAACTGCAGTAGCAGCATCGTTCTCACCCTGAACAGCTGTCTCAATAGTGATTGTTGCATAATCCTTGAAAAGCTCGGAGAATGCAGCAGCCTGAGCCTTCAGAACATCCTGAGCAAGCTCGGGACCCCAAAGCTTCAGTGTAATAGCCTGACCGTTTGCCTCTGTCTTGATGTACTCGCCAATCTGTGCGATCTGATCAGCGGACCAAGACTCTGTAGCGGTGGATGTGCCTGTGCCTGTGCCTGTGCTATCCTGTGCGCCAGTTGTTGTGTCTGCGCCACCGTTACCGGTACAAGCAGCGAGACAGCCAACAGCCATCAGAACAGCAAGGAGCAGAGCAAGAATCTTTCTTGTCTTCATGGTAAAAAACTCCTTTGTAAAAAATATTTTTTGTCAGCATAAATTGGATATGCCGAGTGCTGCACATTTATCCTTTACCACAATAAATGTACAGTTTTTCACTACAGTAATGATACCACAAATGCCAAGGTTTTTTCAACTCCCTTTGTACTTTTTATCTAAAAGAATAATTTTCAAGTCGTTTTTTGGTTAATTTAACAACAGATTTTTTTAATTATATTAATTATGCACAATTATTACGCAAATATTTTGGTAATTTCCTCTACAAGCCGTTTGTGCATTGTGCCAAACAGAATTTCTCCTGGTGGGTAATTTTTGCTGAATTTTTAAATCAAAAGTGAATTTTTCGTGAAGAAGGGGCGATTTTCAAGGACAAATCTCAATTTATAGGGTAATTTTAACAAAAGCAAAATCCACACCCCAATATGTAGCATTTTATCCTCATTGACAACAGTCACAAAAAGTTGTAAATTTAGCATATGGAACATACTATACATTAATATATATACGGAGGTAACAGCAGTTATGAAATTAAAAGATCTTTTAAGCTCAGTTGAATATACTATAGTTCAAGGCACAGACGACACAGAGGTTTGTGATGTAATCTATGATTCCCGTAAGGTTGTAGGCGGTTGCACCTTTGTGTGCATCAAGGGCTACGCTACTGACGGACATAAATACGCCGCAGACGCAGTAGAAAAGGGTGCCTCCTCACTGGTTGTTACCGATGATGTAGATGTACCCGAAAATGTGAACATCATCAAGGTAGCAGACGCACGCGCGGCTCTGTCTGCAATGAGTGCCGCATATTTCCGCTATCCTGCAAAGGAGCTGACCACAGTAGCCGTAACAGGTACCAAGGGCAAGACAACCACAGTGGCTATGATTCGCTCTATCCTTGAGTGTGCAGGCATCAAGGCAGGCACCATCGGCACTCTGGGCATCATTATCGACAACAACATCTTCAAAACCAACAACACCACCCCTGAGTCCTACGAGATTCAGCAGGCAATGCGTAAGATGGTAAATATGGGTTGCAAGGCTGTAGTTATGGAGGTTTCTTCCATTGGTCTCAAACAGCACCGCACAGACAACATCCTCTTTGACTACGCAGTGTTCACCAACTTCTCTCACGACCATATCGGCGACAGCGAGCACAAGGATATGGAGGAGTACCTTCAGTGCAAGGCACTTCTGTTCAAGCAGTGCAAACTTGCCCTTGTAAACATTGATGACGAAAACTGTGATGCACTGCTCAAGAACAGCACCTGTGATAAGGAGACCTATGGCTTCTCAGAGAATGCCGACCTTGTAGGCTACGGCGATTCACTCATAGCCCGTGCAGGCTACATCGGCGTACACTTCAGCACCAAGGGCATCAAGGAGCTGAGTGTTGATGTTGCCATTCCCGGCAGATTCAGCGCTTACAATGCACTTGCCGCAATCTCTGTCTGCCGTCACTTCGGTGTAAGTGACGAGGATATCCTCAAGGGACTTGACACAGTAAAGGTCAAGGGCAGAGTTGAGACCTACCCTGTACCCGGTAACTACACACTCCTCATTGATTATGCCCACAACGCAGTATCAATGGAGAATGTGCTCACAACTCTGAGAGAGTATAAACCCACTCGCCTTATTACTATGTTTGGTGCAGGCGGCAACCGCCCCAAGTCACGACGCTACGAAATGGGTGAGGTATCGGGCAGACTGTCTGACCTTTCTGTTATTACCGAGGACAACTCCCGCTTTGAAGATGTAAACGATATCATTGCAGATATCAAGGTAGGCATCGACAAAACAGGCGGCAAGTATGTTATCGTTCCCAACCGCGTGGACGCAATCCGCTATTGCATAGAGAATGCACAGGATGGTGACATCATAGTGCTTGCAGGTAAGGGACACGAGGATTATCAGGAGATAAAAGGCGTCAAGTATCACCTTGATGAGCGCGAGGTAATCGCAGATATAATCAAGGCGATGTAAAACGCACAAACAATTCCGATTAACACAAACAGGGCGATTGCAGATTAAACTGTAATCGCCCGTTTTCATTGTAGCGCTCCCTCTGATGAGGGAGGTTGATTTTTGCGTAGCAAAGAAGCTGAGGGAGTTAACTCAATGTTACGGGTCGTCGTGGGCGCCGACCCCTACGACACAACACCTTCCCCTCAAGGGGAAGGCTTTTGGGCTCTCAATGAGGGAAGCTTAAAAGACTTTCACCTCAAGAGGAAGGCTAAAACAAAAAGGACTGTATCAGCCGATACAGTCCTTTCTTTTTATCGTCACTTCATCAATGGGAACCGCAGGGTCACCTTGAACAAATCTCCGTCGATGGAAAGCTGAAGGTCCCCGTCCTGTAGCTGTGTCAGACTCCTTGCTATGGATAGCCCAAGACCGTTACCCTCGGTGTTTCTGGATTGGTCGCCGCGGACGAACCGTTCCATAAGCTCCTCCTCAGAGATATTCAGTGCAACCCGTGAGGTGTTCTTCAGGGTTATGACCGCCTCCTCTCCTGTCTTTTCAAGGGATAGATATACACGGGTGAATTCCTGTGCATATTTGCATACATTGTTAAAAAGGTTATCGAATACTCTCCACAGCCGCCTGCCGTCTGCCATTATCATCACAGCCTCCTCGGGCTGAGTGACTATAAGCTCAAGGTTTACATCTCTGAGCTTATCACCATACTCTCCTACTGCCTGAGTCAGCAGTATGTTGGTATTGCAGGGAGCAAGCAACACCTCAAGGTTGCCTGTGGATGCTTTGGATGCCTCCACCAAATCCTCAATGAGTCTTTTGAGCCGCTCAGAGGAACGGGCAAGCACCTTGGCGTACTCGGTAATCTTCACATTATCGCAAGGCTCGTTTGCAATCAAATCGGTATAGTTAATTATAGATGTAAGGGGAGTCTTTATATCGTGGGACACATTGGTGATAAGCTCAGTTTTCATCCGCTCACTTTTCATCCGCTCATCTACTGCCACAGTCATTCCCTCGGCAATGCTATTGAGGTTTTCACCGTGAGACTTAAAGTCGCCCCACATTTTCTCAGTATCTACCTGATAGCTCAAATCCCCCTCAGACAGAGCCTTTGCACCCTTCTGGAGCTTCTTCATTGTGAACACAGTGTTCAACACAATAGGAATGAGTATGAGCTTCTCCACCACCCAGAAGGACAGCAGGTTGTCAGGCTCCCACCAACAGCACATTATAATGATGAACTCAAGTATTGTTATTCCCACAACGGACAGGAAGGTTTTCCATATGAGAGGAATATTCCGTATTGCTCCGAAAAGCCTCCTGCACTGTCTCCACAGAAATTTTGCGAATCTCCACAATGCCCTCAGCACATAGAATACAACTGTGTTCCGCCACCATTTGCCCAGCTTTATCCGAAGTGCAAAGCTCATCAGCCAACCAAGGCAAGCAGACACCACCAAAGAAATCGCAACAGCCGCAATGGGTACAATAGCAGAGGTAACAGCGATTTCATCGTAGTAGAATAACTCATCTGCCACAGCACGAAACAGCACAATACACAAAATAACAAAACCTGCTGTCAAAGCGGTAAGTATATCAAAGGGCACCTTTGTACCCCATCCTGCTTTCACACCCTCGTATCCCACACGGTGACCCGAGGAGCACACAAGGAACACGACGCAGGCTATGACAAGAATCAACGCCACAACGCCCACCACATAAACCCAGTACAGCATAGAATACAGAAAGTCAACAGATTCACTGATTATGTAATATTTATCCCGTATTCCATATTCCGTGGATATAACCATTTCCACATCAACGCAGGCAGTTTTTTCTTCTCTCCACTCACCTGTTTCCGAGTTGAAAAGGCTGGTCCATTTTTCCCACTCATAAGAAATTTCCATAGGCTCGTTATAGATCACATTACCATCAGCGGCGTAGTTCCACATCAACTCTCCGGTTTCACTATCAGTGAACTTTACCGAAACAACACTGCTTCCGTCAAAGTAACTCTCAACTAAATCTTCACTTTGCAACACGCCATCATATGCATAATACGGCAGAAATCTCGGAATAACATAATCGCAATCCTTCCTTGCAACCGCAGTTAATGCTTGTCTCAACATCACTGCTTTCGGTATCGAATACAGTTCAAACCCTGCCATCAGCACCGCAGATACAACACAAGCCGCCAGAGTAAGCGTCATCATAATTGCAAGCAAAAATGCCACTACCTTGGCTATCATACTGCTTGTGATTGTAAATGTCTTTCGCTTCTTACCCTCTGAGGCACCTTCCTCGGACATATCAATTATCCGAATTTTGCTTTCGCTATTTTTCATATACCTTTGCCCCTTTCCATCTTATACCCCTGACCGAACACAACCTTCAGATATCTGGGCTGTGCAGGGTTAATCTCTATCTTCTCACGCAAATGGCGGATATGTACCGCTACTGTGTTTTCACTTGTACCAACTGCAGACTCCTGCCACACATTGGTATATATTGCCTTGGGCGAAAACACCTTGTCAGGATTCGACATAAGCAGCTTCAGAATCTCGTACTCCTTGGGAGTAAGCGACACTGCATCTCCGTCAAGAGTCACCACCTTTGTCCTGTCGTCAAGCTCAATTCCGCCTATAACAAATCTGTCCGAGCGGATATCTCCGCTGCCTAAGCACATATATCGTCTCAGCTGTGACCGCACCCGAGCCGCTACCTCTACAGGACTGAAGGGCTTTGTTACATAATCATCCGCTCCCACATCAAGTCCAAGTATCTTGTCTGCGTCCTCACTCTTTGCAGTCAACAGGATAACAGGCACATTGCTCACCTGACGAATCCTCGACAGTGCAGATATGCCGTCAAGCTCAGGCATCATAATATCAAGCAGAACAAGATGTATATCCTCCCTGTCTACAACCTCCAGCGCCTCAAGCCCTGTATTAGCCTCAAAGAATTTATAATCAGAATTACTCAGATATATTTTAAGAGCATTTATGATATCCTGCTCGTCATCGCAAATCAGAATGTTGTACACCGCAACCTCCCCTTTCTGCATATAATTATATACCACCGACAATTAAGAATAAAGATGCAAATCCATTAAGATTTGATTAAGATTTTTATTAACAGGCAAATATACAAACTCACACTATCAATCACAACAGAAATATGATACAATAACCTCAGAAACACAAAGGAGTGGAGAAAATGCATATACCCGCCACCTGCTCACAAGAGGTCCATGTGCTGACCTTCTCTGATGCAAGAAAGCAGAAATCCGACAGTGCCGTATACGACAGAAGCAAATGGATGTACATCCCCGACTTCTACTCAGAATACAGATACATATTAGGAACAATCGGCACAAAGCCCCTAATAACCATAGGCATCAACCCCTCCACCGCAGAGCCCGACAACCTTGACAACACCCTCAAGTCCGTTGAGCGCATAGCCCTCGGCAATGGATACGACTCGTTTATTATGTTCAATGTATACGCACAGCGAGCTACACGGCCGGACGATATGGACACAGAGCTCAACGAGATATTGCACAGAGAGAATATGTCAGCATTCAGATGGGTACTGGAGCACAGCGGCACCTCCCCGTCAATCTGGGCGGCATGGGGAGCAATTATTGAGAAGCGTCCATACCTGACAGACTGTGTCCGTGATATGGTAGCCATCGGCAACGAGTACAATGCAAGCTGGTACAAGGCAGGCAAGGTATCCGTAAAGGGACATCCCCACCACCCTCTGTATCTGAAGAAGGACTCCCCGCTGGAAGCCTTCGATATGAACGACTACCTGAACATTTGAACAGTACACAAAGTATAAACTGCAAGCTAAAGCCAACTCTGATAATCAGGGTTGGCTTTCTTTTGTAAAAATCAGTATTTAAATAAACACAAGCCAAGTCAAATAAGCAGAAGAAAGCACAACAGTAAAGAAATATTAAAAGATTGTATCAAATCCAAGTTGTATGAATATAATACAAGCAATCACACAATCGCAAGCTTATCAATCCTGCCTGCCACTATCCGTCACCATCTGCCACAAACCGCCATATAGCATTCACACACCGCATAGAGTGCTCTCAGCTCCACACAGAGCTCTCACGACAACACAAAACACTTGCTCCGCCGCACGGAAAATCCACTGTCCTAAGCAGAGTCACAGCACCGCACAGAACAATCCTACCACCGCATATAAATTTTACAACACCGCACCCCTCCCAACGCCACGGAATCACACTAACTATATTCCAACATATAATAATACAGTTGTGATTGAAAAACACAGGCACACCTTCTGCATTACAGACAGCAAGCTATCATAAACCAAAACCTATCAATCCTGCCTGCCACTATCCGTCACCATCTGCCACAAACCGCCATATAGCATTCACACACCGCATAGAGTGTTCTCAGCTCCACACAAAGCACTCACGACAACACAGAACACTTGCTCCGCCGCACAGAAAATCCACTGTCCTAAGCAGAGTCACAGCACCGCACACAACAATCCCACCACCGCATATAAACTTTACAGCACCGCACCCCTCCCAACGCCACGGAATCACACTAACTATATTCCTCTCCCCTCCATCTCTAAGCCGCATCGCCTAATTTATGTGAATTATCTTCACATATTTTCAAAACAAGTCATCTCATACACTTAATATCACAATTATTTTCTCCAAACAAAAAATAAAACTCTTGACACGCCACAGACTTCGTGGTAATATAATTTAGTCGCAAGTGAGCATACGCGTACATTCCGCCACCGCTTGGACGCAAAATCAAACATAGGGGTATAGCTCAGTTGGTAGAGCAGCGGTCTCCAAAACCGCGTGCCGAGGGTTCAAGTCCTTCTGCCCCTGCCAAAACACAGGACATCACATTTCGTGGTGTCCTGTTTCTTTTATGTCAAAAGCCGCTTTAACACTTGTTAAAACGGCTCTCATTGTTTCTATTCGGTTTTATTCCCTATCGTGCCTATGTATTTAAACATAAGCGCCTCCTACTGTCTGTATATATATCCGCAGCAGGAGTTTAGCAGGGAAATAAAAATTCATAATCTGTTGATTGATTTATACTATAATTCATGATATGATAAAATTTCAGAGCAATCACACTTGCTTAATAAGAATCAAGATGACTAAATAACGCTTGATCCGTGCAATCGTATATTATTATTGTTAGATGGAGTATTGGCTTCGCTATTTAGACAATTGATAATGGAGTGCTTTGTTAAAATGTGATTTTCAGCACATCAATAACAAAAATAGATATTCTTGTCAGCACATGAGGTACTGGAAATACAATTAAAACATTGAGGGTGAGAAACACATGAAAGATAAACAGAATATAAAAACTCAAAGTGAAGACAAACCATTTAATCCGCAAAAGCCGTGGCTTCCGGATCCTTCGACTTTTGTGGGGACTTGGAGAGAAGATTGGAGAATTGATGGACAAGAAGGGTATTTGATGAACTCTACTTTACAGTATATTACATACTCACGCGACCTTTGTGTAGATGATTTTTTACAGTGTGAATTTTGCTTCGATAAATTTGACGAGGATCCAGAACATCCCAAAAAAGCTTACTTTGACCCCATACAGAAATGTTGGATTTGTGAGGAATGCTTTCAAGATTTTAAGGAGCATTTTCATTGGATAGTAGAAGGATCATAATACACAGTTTGTTTTTTTGTAAAAGTGGCAGGGATTGCTCTTAAATTTATATCTGTTTTCATCGTTAGGCTTGTTTTATTTCCAAACGGAATTAGATCGTATTCGATTTTAGCAAACGATACAAAAAGAAGTAAATAGTAAACCTTTTGGTTATGAGATGCTGTACTGCGAACATGCAATACAGCATCTTTCTTTTAAATAAAAAAGAGAGCCCTAATAGGACTCTCTTTTGTGCTTGTTTATAATGGTTATTCTGCAATTCCGGCGAGTTTCTTTTGAATTGCAGTTGCGTCTTTGATATTCACATTACCTGTATTATCAAAATCCATAAAACCAGTATTTTTATATCCTTCAATCTGTGCCAGGAATTTTTGTATATATGTTGCATCCTTGATGTTAAATGCATTATCAAGGTTTGCATCTCCTCTGTGTCTTCCAACACATCCGCTTTCAAAAGCATCCGATATGTCAAGATTTTCACTTTCGAAAGCTTCTTTCAAGGTGTAAACCTTTTGCTCGGCAGGCACATATACAAAATGGCTGAGCTCATAAAGGCTGTGAATCTCATTATGGGTTACCAGGTAATCACCAAACTGCTTTGTAACAAACGACTGATCTGCACCGCCAACGCAAGCCTCAAACACTACGTATTCGGGAACTATCTCTGTGGATACATTATGAACATACAAAGTATCATACATATGCCATGGCAAGCCTGCTTTACCCTCAAATCTATCGGGATAGAAGTACGGTACAATATCGGTCATATATTCATAGTTATTGTCGGGATACAGTTCTTTTAGCACTCTTGCCTCTTTATCAACATCTGTGCCGTATTCACCATTGCCGAAATAGTAATACCAACTACACGACGGCTTCTGATTACCTACAAAGATGTTTGGGTCATACCAGTCTTCGTCAATAACGCAAATCATCCTATTGAAATTGCCTATACCCTCAGGGAAGTTTTCATTCTCGCCGGGTTCATAGTACTCTGAACTGATAATGCTGGTTTGCTTTGCAAAATCATACCTATGATCAGTCTTATCGCCACCATCTATGAAATTGTTCCAGATGATGGTTGATACATTTCTAGGAACATCATAATAATAAACATTATCTACATCTGCTTTGTGAGCTTTATAGCCAGGCCACTCATCGGGAGTCGCATTACCATCCCACCAGTAGATACCTGCAAAGTTGCTGTATTTATTACGCCACTCATCAGGCATCAAGAAGAAATATCGGTAACAACCTATCTCAACCTCTGGCAAAGAGTCAAATGTAACATTTGGTTTCTCTGTGCCGTATTGGCCATTGCCATAATAATAAAACCAGTTCCCTCCATATGTATTTTCTATGAAATCATTAAACCCGTTGTCATCAGGGTCAACAACAAAAATCATTCCATCAAAATCGTAAGTTCCATTAGGATAAAGCTCATTTTCATTAACAGCATAAAACTCTGTATTGATATCCTTTGTCTTGATAGCCTTATCATAAAGTTCTGGATTGCTGCCATTCCCCCTGTCAATGTAATTGTTCCATATAATTGTTGTTACATCCTTGGGAACATCGTAGTAATACACATTGTCAGCGTCTGCTTTGTGAGCTTTATAACCGGGCCAATCATAGATACAGTTGTTTGTACCCTCCCACCAATAGATACCTGCTGTATCGGTGTACTCGTTATACCAATCGTCAGGCATAAGAAAGAAATAGCGATAGCAACCTATCTCTACCGGAGGCAATGTCTCTTGTGAATTTTCATCGTTGCTTGCAGAAACGCTTGGGATAACAAGCACAATCAGCATAGCTGCAATAAGGAATATTGATAATATTTTCTTTGTATTCATACTAACACTCCTATCCATCAATTATCTAATTTCAGTATAACACATCCAACTAAGAAATCAATATATAATTCCAAAATATCATTGTTATTCGTGATGTGTTTTATTATATCAAAATCATCGTTTAACCCTGATAAAAAAGTTCGAGCCACTTTTATCTTTACTCAGATTTCAAAGCTATCCGTTATACCAATGAGCCTTGAGTTATCCCTTTTCACATAGTACATTTCCGTTATCTGTGAGGTACTGTGTCCGAGAAGGTCACCTGCCTGTCTTGGTGTGAGGCATTTTATACTGCCGTCAGGTTGCTTTACACCATTCACAAGGTTGGTTGCAAAGGTGTGTCTTAGGGAATGGAGACCCTTTTGTTCAATGCCAGCCGCTTCAAGTATTCGGTAATATCTCTTTCTGAGGTTGCTTGGTTTCGTGTAGTTGCCCTTACTGTCGCAGACCAGAGGACTAACCTCACCGAAGTAAAACTCGGCTCTCAGCTCCTTTATAGCTTCAACAGCGGTGTTGTTAAGAGGGACTGTTCTTTTACTTGTAGCAGTCTTTGGCTTGCCAACCTCTATCTCTCTGCCCGATTCAAACTCTACCCCATCTCGTTTCTGAACCTCTTTTACAGCTTGGTTGATGTGCAGAACCCTGTTCTCAAGGTCGATATCACTGTTAAGCAGACCGAGTAATTCCCCTGTCCTCAAGCCTGTGTTAAGCATAAGTATGTATGCCGCTGACTGCTGATACATCCTCTTGCCTGTCCCCCAAGTCCTGACACATTCCTCTTTGAACTTTGCTATCTCCTCATCTGTGAACACCACTACTGTGTCACAGGTGGGGAGATTTTCTTTGCCCTGAGCTGCCATAAAGTTCGGCTTCTTTATCATCGGCACACTACGCATTGGATTCTTCTCGATGTACTCTTGCTCGATTAGGAACTTGAAATACTCGCCTATGATTCCATGAATTTTCTTGACCGTACTGTAAGCGTAACCGTCATTCATCTTATCATTGAGAAGCTTCTTGATATCAGCTGCCTTTATGGTGCTGACAACCTTGTCCCCAAGAGCAGGGTATACATGAATTCTTGCTGTGCTTTCAAGTCTGTCGTAGGTAGTTCTTTCAACCGAAGGAAACTTGAAGACCTCAAGCCAGCTCTGCATACTGTCTTTGATCTTCTTCCTTGACTCATCACTTTCTTCAACAGACTGATTGAACTCGGCTATGTAATTGGTAATCTTCTGCTGAACCTCTGACTTAGTCTTTGCCGAGAAACTCTTTCGCTTATCCTTACCGTCATCATCCACATACCAGACCACACCGATGTAATCTCCTGTATCTTTTCTCTGATGTATGTTACCATTTGTCTTGATTCTTCTTACTGACATTTCATATCACTCCTTTTTAGCACACAACATATCACAACTTTTCACTAATATCCAGACAATAAACCTAATAGACAAAACACCTAAATAGTGATACAATGGAATATATTGGAGGTATCACTATGGCTAAACAAAGAAAAAAGGAGAAAAAACACAAGGCACCAATGCCGCCTTTATCTACATTAGATAGATTCATTTATATCACTCTTATGGTTATAAGCTTCATCGTTTGTTTTATCCTTGGAGTTCTGCTCGATGTAATCAAACACCTGATTGCTTTCTCTGACAAGACAGTTATTGCATACGAAGGAACAATCGCAGATCTTTTGTTTTTGCCCTTCCTGATATTCATTCTGCTTTTTGGATTCATATCACTTTCGAGCTGTATGTATTCAAAAACACCTATCTTTGGCAAAAAGGGAATTACATACGGACCGCCAATGTACAAAGCAAAATATCCTCTTTTCATGAGAAACAAGCCTGAGGTATATGTAAAGCCTTCCGAAAAACGATGGCGTAAAACAAAGTGTATCTTAATTTTAGGGATACTTGTATTAACTCTTATTCCATTGGGCTTTTCATTTTGCGGAAGAAAATGTCTTACAGATGATGTTACCATACAACAATACAATATCGTAAATGTCAAAAAATCCGAATACACCATTGATGAAATTGAGTCCACAACACTCAAAGCATATTATCACTTAGGTGGTAAGTATTCCAGAAGCTATTGGGAAGTCAGTATAGAGTTCGCTACCAATAATAAGAAGAATTTTAAATTTGATTATAGCAAATTCAAACCGTTTGGTGACGGAGCACACACTGAAACACTTGATATGCTTCTGGACATCAAATCAAAGCTTAATTCCAAAGATATAGAATACGACGGAATAGACAATCTTGAGTATGTTATAAAAGAAAAAGGTCTTAACGAAAAAGAATCTGAAATGTTATACGAGCTATTCAATGCAAACTAATAAACCCATATCTTCACACCGCATAAACCTAATCTTGTTTATGCGGTGTTTTTACTGCAAACCTTTGAGAATATCCAGACAAATTACATACCCATCTGCATACCGCCATCATCATTGTGGTCATCGTTATTCTGATGCTTCTTGCGTCTGTGCTTTCTTTCCCTGACAGACTTAGGCTTAGACACGGTTTCATCTGTCTGGCCTATCTCAGAAATATCAGCAACAAGGCGAATACCACCGAGGGCAATATCGCTCCAATCCCCGCCCATTTGAGCCTCAGTTTCCATGGAGAAAGATCTTTCGCTTTCAGCTGAGATGTCCATTCCCTCAGCTCCGTTCTCAATATATCCTTCAGCTTCTCCGTCTGCTTGGATGATTCTGACTCCACTTTTGAACGGGTCGACTGATTCTCCTCTCTTACGCAGTTCCTTGTCCTGCGTGCCAGTTCGTCCATCGTATTCTGCGTTTCCGATATCAAATCCATATTGTTTACAATGGTCTTCCCAACTAAGTTGATATGCTGTGCCAGTAAGTTGTACTGCTTCGGAGTCAGCAGAAGGTATGTAGGTTGTATGGGTTCTGTCAGAGCTTCTACTGTTTCCTCTGTCAGTTCCTCTATGGGATTCATTCTCTTTAAGTCTTCCATATTCACTGTATAACGCCTCCATATTCGTCTTTAAGTATCTGTTGTCAAGGAGCTTGTTGTCCCTGAAAGCTTGTCCTTCCGGTGTGGTGTAGGTTATGTATTTGTATCTGTCTATCCACTTTACACCGTACCCAAGCTTCTTCATCTGTTCTATAAATTCATCTTTGGTTCTGCTATGTGCTACTGCATAGTCTATGGCATTTGTAAGTTTTATCTTTCTGCTACTGCCTTTTACAGCTGCACGATACTCCCTCTGACTTATAGCTTTCTGCTTTGGTTTTTCGTAAGGGGTGAGTATTTCAAGTCCGTACTGCTGACATATTTCATCTGACTTGTGACGAAGGTTTTCAAGTTCGGCTTCTCCAATCTGAATCTTGTACCCTGTTTCGCAGTTTACGGAGTTCACAACAAAGTGGTTATGCCAATGGTCACGGTCGATATGTGTTGCTACTACAACCTCAAACCCATCAAAAAACTCTGCTGTCCTGAGTCCTACTTCGTGTATCTGCTGAGGAGTAACACCGCAGTCGGGTTTGAATGACTGCACATACTGTTTGAAAAATACTCCCTTGGCTTTGCCGTACCTATGCTTGGTTGTCATAAATTCTTCATAGGCAGACTCGGCAACACAGTTCACTCCGCTTACAAGTTTCACACCTTCCAGGGTTGTTTTCTTGTCTTGCATTACATAGTCAAGGACTCTTTTCATAGCGGTTGCCGTCTGTGTTTTTTCGGGTATTGCTGTGAAGGTTGCCACTACTTACACCTCCCAAGTATCTCATCAAGTAGAGTAATTACCTGAGCATACTGCTCTTTTACTTCTTCCAAATCGGGACAAGTTATCCTGCCCATATTGCAAAGGGTAGTGAGCTGATTGATATTTTTACCCATTGCTTTCTGCTCTTTAAGCACTTCATCGAGTCCCTCAATGACCGTAACCTTTTTACCCAGAGCAGAGGTTGTTACAAACTCGGTGAAGTTCATCTTGGCTTTATCAGCCTTTTGTTTGATTTTTTTGTAGTCACTTTCTCGGAAACGAAGTGCCACAGTCTTTGTTTTGTTATCTGTTTTAATCATCCTTTCCCGGCACACACAGGTGCCGTATTATCATATTTGGGGTTCGGGGTTTGCCCCGACAAGCGTTTGTATCGTCGGCCTTTTAAGGGTCGGCGTATATACAAACAATATGCTTGCCTATCCCTGAAGGGATAGAAAAAGAGAGCCCTCACTCCCTTTGAAACAGGGACGCAAAGTGACGCAAGTGACGGATGTTTTAGGTGCCTATATTATGCGTCCCTTGCGACCCTGTCGGCACTGTTAATTAAAGTCTGTAAGCTCTTTCAAAGTTTCATCTGCCTTGTGTCTGTTGATAGCTGCACCGAAGGGAACATCAAAATCATGGACTATGTAGTGATTATTAAATGTCCGAGGCTTTCCGTTTTTGCTCAGTCCTGACTTGTTTTCAATTTCAATAAAGCCTCGCTCCTCAAGTTCCTTGAGTCTGCTCTGCACAGTAGCTTTTGCAATACCAAGTTGTTCACTCATTGTGGGTATGCTTGGCCAGCACTCACCTTTAGACCCTGCACACGAAACCAGGTATGCATACACCTTGAAAGCATACGGGTCCAGCTTGATTCTGAAAACATCATTAGGGAGTTTAAAGAAACCTTCCGTTCTCAGCACTTGCTTTTTCATAAAAACACCTTCCTTCTTATTTCTCTACAAATTTTATCACGAGTAACTTGTAGAATTTTTAATATTCTTGTCCTTTTTTCAAATAAAAAACCGTAAGGAGTATTTTCACACACTCCTTACGGTGACAGCCTGTTTTATCCCATTCATCTCAACCTCATCTCTGCTCTCACCATCATACATTCAATCATCGTATTCAGTTTTACAAGGCTATTTTAACATCGAACAGATGTTTTGTCAAATGTTTTACAAAATTATTTTTCAGATTATTTATAGCAGAAGTAGATGTCATATTCTCCATCCGGTTGTAGTTCCTCGTAGCAGTTAAAGGACAGGTCTGTATACTTTGCTTCGGGGTACATTGTCATGAATGCTTCAAGCTGTTCATCCATACCGATTACGATTCTTTCCCAATGTTCATTGTATGAACGTACTGCTTGTCCATCCACTTGACCTTGATACACATACATCCAACCGCTGTTGTTTGTAGATATGCTGCTGTCATATTTCATTCCTTTTGCGATGTAGTAATCTACAAGTCCTGATGCAACTCGGTTCATATTTTCAGCATTGCAGAACTCTGCATGTGTGAGTTTTGTATCGTCTGTGACCACTGCTATTGTGGCTTCAGTCGGTTCATAATACTCGGTTGATATTTGTATCTGAGGTTGTTCTATTTCAACCTTCGGTGTTTCTGTTTGGGGAGCAGTGAGCGTTGTCACTGCTACAACCTCTACTGCATTTGTTGTACTTTCAACTACGGTTGAGGGTATTGTAGATTTTTCAGTAACTTCAGATACAGAATCCTCTGTTGTCACTGTTGTTGCTGATGTCACTGATATTTTCACCATAGGTTCTGTTACTGATGTACTTTTAGGTGTTACTGTTCTTTCGCTACAACCGCTTATGCTCATACATATCAAAGCTGCAAGTATCATTGCTGTCTGCATTCTCTTTTTCATAGTTACACCTCCGGAATCTCCATTGTTTTCATAACCTCAACCATAAGCTTAACTGCTATGGTAAAGCCTTGGGTGAATGCTTCGGTTTCAAGATAGTCTGTAATCTCCGACTGACAGTCCTTGAACTTTTCAAAGCTTTCCTTTTGCTTTTCTGTAAGCCCACCCATCAGGTCATCTTCATTCTGACAGATAAGCTTCATAAGGTTATCGAGCTTACTACCTCTGACTATTGACCTTTCTGCTGGTCTTACATTTCCGTACCATAAATCTTCAAGTATTGTCACAGTTTGCACCGCCTTTCTCAATACAAACACATAGCACACAAGCTTTCACAAGTCCAGATATTTTTTACCCCACAAAAAGAACAATGCAACATTGCAAGTGACTATCTCTGCAATGTTGCATTAACAATTATTGATTAACTTTTCTTGCAACTATCTTATTCAACGCATGACAATGTCTTATGCCATTCTCATGTTCATCATTAAATTTATAACTCTCAAACATTTTAATTTCCCATTCGTTATAGTAATCTTTAATTTCTTCGTTTTTAAATACACCTACCATTACATCTTTTAAGTCTTCAGGCACAGGCTCTTCGTCCGTAAACAAAGCTACAATATGATATCCGTTTACATTTGTCCATTTCTTTAACAGTTCAATTATTTCAGGCTGTTTTTCTCTTTCGATAAACTGTAACACGCCGTGTACAATGATCAAGTCATATTTATGCTTAAATTCAAACTCTAACGCATCACACACATATGTATTTATATTCAAACCACTTAGTTCTTTCAAATAATTTATTTTATTGATAGCATTTTGAGATATATCGAAAGCATCCACCTGAAATCCTAACCCAGCCAAATACAAAGAATGTCTTCCATCACCACAACCAACATCAAGAATTTTTGCTTCATTGGGTAGAAGTGATACTATATCTTCAACCTCTTTACTCGGATTACCGAATGTTGATCTTTCTTTATTTAAATACTCGTTTTCCCAAAAAGGTTTCATAACATTGTCCTTTCAAATACAAGCTTTTATTTTTTAGAAAGCTTTACATACTCTGCAACTAAAAAGTAATTCTTCAAATCATCCTCATCCAATCCACGATATACAAACAAGTCATCGAATATCGGTATTACTTCCTCTATGTTTTCACTTTCAACATGAAATTCTCCAGTACATAAATCAATAGCAACAAAAGCCTCACCTATCTGGTAACTCTGAATATTAGGAAGCACACCCTTAGGCAGTTTGCTTCTTAAAAAATCATTCTCTGTGATATTCAATGAAACCATTTGTTGAAACTCAGCATTATCAAATAACTGGTAAGAGTATTTTTCTCTAAAATAACTGTCAACTTCGTATCCAGATTTTCTATTTGGTGTCAATGTAGAATGATATTCTTCAAATATCCTTTTCCACTCTGCAATCATTTCTGAGGTTGGCTCTTTTATCAACATATCGCTTTTACTCCTAATCGATTAATCTTATCAGGCTGATTTTAGCACATCAATTCCAAAATTTCAACGGCTTATCACATATCCCCTGTGTCGTTTTTATTGTGTCATTCGTATCTGTTCCCTACTCTTACAAACAAATCCCACACAGGGCAAAACTTGGGCAAAATAAGTCCGATCAAAGCATTGTCCATATATTTTCTGTTCTCAGATGACCAGCAAGAAAATAAAACAAAATATACTCAATCATTACAGTTAAGTGTTACGGAACACTTTAATAAAACAATACTTTGTATTGTTTTATTAATCTTATTTACTCCTTACCAAGAAACGATATACCCCTTATCATCTCACATCTAACTCCATGGTCAAGGCTTTTTCTTTGTTTACAGTGGCTCAGATTCAGACACTATTTCCCGTGGCACCCCATAAGAACAGAATTGAATTGAATATAAGTTAAATGAATATTGTTTATTTAGTATTCTTTACTCCTTATCAGCACACGATTATCCCCATACCATCATAAGGTAACCCCTACTGCCAGTGTTATTATTTTGCTCAAATCCCCTGTGTCGGTTTTATTGTATCATTCGTATTCTGTTCCCCACTCATCTAAACAAATCGCACACAAGGCGAAATTTGGGTAGTTCTGGGGAGTATTAGCCCTTTGCCCGAAGGTAGTCTATCACAAGGCAAGGTAATAACAATATATTATCTATTTGGGGAGAAAAACAGTAACGACAATAAGTAACACTGAAGTGATTAGAATAAGTTTGTAACAATGAGTGTTGATTAATTATTCTTATTTACACCCTGACATCAAACGGTACTCCCCTTGCTATTCCCCAAACATCAGCTCCCAAGCAGCACTAATCTCCCAAACAAAAGGGCACACAAGCGAACACAAATCTTTTAACCGATGCTACCCTCGGTCAAGCTCTCACAAACGCACACAAAGGCAACTATTTTGGCATACATACCCTCAGAATTTTCAAATCTGAGGCTTTTAACTTATTTTATTATTTTTGCTTTATATATTTCCTTCCTACCCCGTGATAAAACCCCTTACCATTTGGTGAGTGATATTTTTATCTGTTTGAGGGAAAGAACTCATAGGCATTTTCAGTATCGAATGACTTGCATTTCTGTTTTGTGTAAGGTAACATTTAGAGGCTGAAGGCGATGTATCCGAGGAAGTGAAAGCTCCCCCTGACCAGCCCAAAAGCATCTAAAAGTTGCTGAAAAATCAGCAATTAGCAGTTTAATAGCAGTATATCGCTAAACACAGCCAATACTAAACTTGCAACTAAGGCTCAACACTCGGCAAAGTCCGACACGTGGTTCGTGTAACCTCGATTTGCTCCAAAACCGCGTGCCGAGGGTTCAAGTCCTTCTGCCCCTGCCATAAAAATGAAAACACTCACCATCAAGGTGGGTGTTTTTCGTTTTTATTGGTAAGTTTCAAAAAAAGGGTTCTTTGTCAATAGTTGGGGTAAAATCCGAAAAAATGAATTAAATTGATAAACAAGCGATGGCGTTAAGCTGTCGCTTGATTTTTTGAGATGTTTGTAAGCTGATGAGAAAAGATATGTAAAATACGGTTGCGGAAACG
>JAFUJH010000069.1 GCA_017473775.1 Ruminococcus sp. | reverse complement strand
TCGTCTTACCTTAGCACGGGTAACCTCAACGCCGCAACGGTCGCAGACCTTACCCTTAAAGCGGATTCTCTTATACTTACCGCAATGACACTCCCAGTCCTTGGTAGGTCCGAAGATGCGTTCGCAGAACAGACCGTCACGCTCAGGCTTGAGAGTACGATAGTTAATAGTTTCGGGTTTTGTAACCTCACCGTGGGACCAAGCTCTGATCTGATCAGGAGAGGCCAAGCCGATTTTTATTGAATCAAAAACATTGTTATCCATAAGTCAATTGCCCCTTCCTATTAATATTCGTCACTGCCGTGGTCGTCAAAGTCGCCCATATCATCAAAATCATCAACGATAGAAGACTCAAAGAACTCGTTGCCCTCTTCAGAGTCCTCGTCAAGTCCGAAGCCATCCATAGATGTCATAACCTCGTCCTCCTGGAACTCTACATCTGCGGGAACAACACCCATATCCTCATCCTCGTCAAACTTCTGCTTCAGGTCAATCTCGTTACCATCGCGGTCGAGCACCTTAACATCAAGTGCAAGTGACTGGAGTTCCTTGATAAGAACCTTGAAGGACTCGGGGATACCGGGCATAGGAATGTTCTGACCCTTAACGATTGCCTCGTAGGTCTTGACTCGTCCTGTGACATCGTCAGACTTAACAGTCAGAATCTCCTGGAGAGTATACGCAGCACCGTAAGCCTCCAGAGCCCAAACTTCCATCTCACCGAAACGCTGGCCGCCGAACTGAGCCTTACCGCCCAGAGGCTGCTGTGTAACCAGAGAGTAGGGACCTGTTGAACGAGCGTGAATCTTATCGTCAACAAGATGATGGAGCTTGAGATAATACATATATCCGACGGTAACAGGGTTATCGAAGTAATCACCTGTTCTGCCGTCGCGAAGCCAGGTCTTACACTCAGGTGTGATGCCGTGCTGACGCAGACACTCACCGAAGTCAATACCTGTAATCTGTGAACGGTCGGGGAACTCGCCGCGGTCAGACTTCTCCTGCATTTCCTTGTATGCCTGGAAGATGTCACCCTCGTGAGCACCGTCAAATACGGGAGTCATAACCTTGAATCCCAGAGCCTTTGCAGCGTAGCCTAAGTGAACCTCCAGCACCTGACCGATATTCATTCGGGAAGGAACGCCCAGAGGATTGAGCACGATGTCAAGGGGAGTACCGTCAGGCAGATAAGGCATATCCTCAACGGGAAGAATTCTGGAAACAACACCCTTGTTACCGTGACGACCGGCCATCTTATCGCCGACGCTGATTTTTCTCTTCTGAGCAAGGTAGCAGCGAACAACCTTGTTTACACCGGGCTTGAGCTCGTCACGGCTGTTCTCTCGTGTGAATACCTTAACATCAACAACGATGCCGCTCTCACCGTGGGGAACACGCAGGGAGGTATCTCTTACCTCACGAGCCTTCTCACCGAAGATTGCACGGAGGAGTCTCTCCTCAGCAGTGAGCTCTGTCTCGCCCTTGGGAGTAACCTTACCAACGAGGATATCATCTGCGTGCACCTCTGCACCGATGTGAATGATACCGTCCTCGTCAAGGTCCTTGAGCATATCCTCACCTACATTGGGGATATCGCGGGTAATCTCCTCGGGTCCGAGCTTGGTATCTCTTGCCTCGATTTCGTACTCCTCTATATGAATAGATGTATATACATCCTCACGAACAATTTTTTCAGAGATAAGAACAGCATCCTCGTAGTTATAACCTTCCCAGGTCATAAAGCCGATGAGTGCGTTCTTACCAAGGGAAATCTCACCGTTCTTTGTAGCAGGACCGTCAGCAAGGACATCGCCCTTTTTGACTCTCTGTCCGCGGGAAACAACGGGAATCTGGTTAATACAAGTACCCTGGTTTGAACGCAGGAACTTGATAACCTCGTAATCCTTGATTTTGCCATTGTCGTACTGAACACGGATGCGGTTTGCATCTGCGCTCATTACAACACCCTCGTCCTCCGAGAGGATACAAACGCCTGAGTCTGTACCTGCCTTGTACTCCATACCTGTACCGACGATGGGGCTTTCTGTAACAAGGAGGGGAACTGCCTGACGCTGCATGTTAGAGCCCATCAGTGCTCGGTTTGCGTCATCGTTCTCAAGGAAGGGAATCATTGCAGTAGCAACGGACACAACCATTCGGGGAGAAACATCCATGTAGTCGAACTTGGAAGCATCAAGGTCAACGAACTCGTCTCTGTGTCTGCCGACAACACGGGAGTTTACAAAGTGACCCTCTGCATCCAGAGGTGTGTTAGCCTGTGCAACATAGTACTCGTCCTCCTGGTCAGCTGTCATATAAACAACCTCGTCAGTTACAACGCCTCTCTCCTTGTCAATCTTTCTGAAGGAAGCCTCAATGAAGCCGTATTCGTTGATTCTGGAGAAAGTAGCAAGGTAGGAGATAAGTCCGATGTTGGGACCTTCAGGAGTTTCGATAGGACACATGCGTCCATAGTGGCTGTAGTGTACATCTCGAACCTCGAAACCTGCTCTGTCTCGGGACAGACCGCCGGGACCAAGAGCAGAGAGTCGTCTCTTATGAGTAAGCTCTGCCAGAGGGTTGGTCTGGTCCATAAACTGAGAAAGAGGTGAGGAGCCGAAGAACTCCTTGATTGCTGCAGTAACAGGACGGATGTTGATAAGAGTAGAGGGAGAAAGTGTCTCCAGATCCTGAGCCTGAAGTGTCATACGCTCACGGATAACTCTCTCAAGACGGCTGAAGCCGATTCTGAACTGATTCTGGAGCAGCTCGCCTACGCAACGGATGCGTCTGTTACCCAGATGGTCAATATCATCTGTAACACCGATATGCTCTGCAAGGCAGTTCATATAGTTAACAGATGCGAATATATCGTCAATTGTGATGTGATTGGGGATAAGGTCCTCACGGCGCAGAATGAGCATTTCCTTGAGCTCCTCATCAGTGGAGCAGGAGTCCAGAATCTCACAAAGCACAGGGAAAGAAACCTTTTCGTTGATGCCGCACTCGGTCTTTGCGTCAAAGCTGACATAACCTGCGATATCAACCATATTGTTGGAGAGAATCTTTACAAGCTTACCGCCGTCAATGCTGACAACAACTTCCTTAACGCCTGCGTTTTCAATTTCCATAGCCTTTGCTCTGGAGATTGTATCGCCGCGAAGTGCCATTACCTCGCCTGTACGGGGGTTGATAACATTTTCAGCAACAACCTGATTTGCAAGTCTGCCTGATACACCCAGCTTCTTGTTGTACTTGTAACGGCCAACACGGGACATATCGTAGCGTCTGGGGTCGAAGAACAGGTTGTTGATATGAGTCTGAGCACTCTCTACTGTAGGAGGCTCAGAGGGACGGAGCTTTCTGTATACCTCGATGAGACCCTCCTCAATATTGGTGGTAGTGTCCTTCTCAAGGGTAGCCTTGATTCTGGCGTCGTCGCCGAACACCTCAATAATCTCAGCGTCTGAGCCGAGACCCAGAGCACGGAGAAATGCAGTAACAGGAAGCTTGCGGTTTTTATCAATACGAACATAGAAGACATCGTTGACATCGTTCTCGTACTCAAGCCAGGCACCGCGGTTAGGAATAACGGTGGAGGAGAACATCTCCTTACCTGTCTTGTCGTGCTCCATCTTGAAATAAACACCGGGGCTTCTTACAAGCTGTGATACGATAACTCGCTCAGCACCGTTGATAACAAAGGTACCGCTGTCTGTCATCAGGGGGAACTCACCCATAAAGACATTGGATTCTTTGATTTCGCCGGTTTCTTTGTTGAGGAGTCTTGCTGTAACGCGAAGTGCAGCAGAGTATGTTGCATCCCTCTCCTTACACTCGATTACACTGTAGTTGGGATTGTCCACATCCAGAGTGTAGTCGATAAAGTCAAGGACAAGGTTGCCGGAGTAATCGGTGATACCCGATACATCCTTGAAGACCTCCTTGAGACCTTCGTCAAGAAACCACTGGTAGGATTTCTTCTGCACCTCGATGAGATTGGGCATACTGATAACTTCTTCGATTTTAGAGAAGCTCAATCTCTCGGTTTCGCCAAGCTGTACATGCTTAACATTCTCCATAGGCGTATCTCTCCTTCTGAAAATTCTGTGCCGAGGCACGCTGTGACCTTTCACAGTACAGGAAAAGTAAAAAACCGCAACCCACACCTAAACCACAATATTTGTAAAATACGGGCAGGCTGTCCCCAGTATATTGGGGTACATCATCAGAAAAGAGCAGTGCAAAAAGTTTCCATAAAAAACCTCTTGACATTCTTTTCAGGATATGATAAAGTTAGCGTTTTTGAATTTGCCTGTTTTTTGCTCGGAGGGTATTACCCCCCATAATGGTACATCTTGATATTATAGAAGCGAGAAGTCAATTTGTCAAGAGAAATATGAAAGATTTTTGCGAATTTTTTCGTTTTTGTTTCCGTAAAAGCAATATATCCTTCAAATCCACCCCAAAATGAAAATTTTTTACAACCCGACTTCAAAACTTCCCCACAAACAGAAAAACCTTCTGCACTACAACAAACACGCGGTGGCGTTGACGATTTTTGAAATGTCGCCGCAACCTCCCGCTTCAGCTTATAAACTCCCTCGCACTAATATAGAATCCCAAACAAAAGGAGCACACAGAGTGTTATCTCTGTGTGCTCAGTTGCTGTTTTACTTAAATTCAGGCTCATTCTTCTAAGGAAGACTCACTCATACAATGAGGGAGATGTCACGAAGTGACTGAGGGAATGGGCTCCCTCCCCGAGGGAGCTGTCGAACATCGTGAGACTGAGGGAGTCGGCTCCCTCCCCGAGGGAGCTGTCGAACATCGTGAGACTGAGGGAGTTGGCTCCCTCCCCGAGGGAGCTGTCGAACATCGTGAGACTGAGGGAGTAGGCTCAGTTAAGAGCTGTCAGCCAGAGGCTGACTGAGGAAGTAAAAACGCTTTGTATTCTTCAATGAATATAAGCTTTGCAGAATATACTCCTCCCGCCTCGTCTTACTCGGCACCCTCCTCAAAGAGGAGGGCTGACTGAGGAAGTAATCTTCAATCAATACTCCAGCCCTGCAATGCACTTCTGGATAGCAGTAGCGTCCTTGATGTTCCGCTCGCCGTCACGGTTAAAGTCGGAGATATACTTGGGTATATTGTCGTTAGAATCCGCATAGATGCAAAGCCCTACTATACTGTCATCATAGGTGGCAAAGCTAAGCCCTGAAAAACTGTGAATACCCACAAGGTATTTCTGTATATCCGTTGCGTCCTTTATGGTGAGTTTTCTGTCCATATCCACATCACCAAGCAACCATCCCATTCCATACTCTGTAAATACATTCTCAATGCCCGGCAACTGTTCCTCGTATGCTTTTTCAAGGCTCAGAACTTTGCTGTCCCCGGGAATGTAAATGCAGTATCCTAAATCATAAGGAGAGTATACTCCGCCTGTTTGCAAAACATAGTCTCCAAACAAAGCGTTAGCGTACATTGGACCTGCTTCCACTCCGCCTGCATACACAAGTACATAATCGGGAGTGCTTTCATCCGTTAGATTTTCTTCACCATTACTATAATACTCATACAAAGGCTGATAAAAATAATTACCTTCTGACGGCGTACAGTAGTCATTCAGCTTAGTAATCTTCAGAAATTCCTGTTCATGCTTTTTATCTCCTGTGCCAATGCAATCATTTACAAACGCTTTTTTATAATCAAATAAGGTCAGCGCCGATGTGCTGAATACAGACACCGCACTCAGCATAAGCATAAGCACCAATGTAAAACTCATAATTTTCTTCATAATATCACCCCGTTATATATATCACCTGAGTTCACAGACGGACTCGCCTTATTCCATTTCGTTTATTAGACGCAATATTTGCCAAAAACCTCACACTAAAAATCAATACTCCAACCCTGCAACATGTTTCTGGATAGCAGTAGCGTCTTTGATTGTAACCTCACAATCCCTGTCAAAATCAGTAACTGCCAATTCTACTTCATCTTTAACAAAAGGCGAGGTTACTTTGATTTTTGCAACTTTTTTTTGAATCCATGTTGCATCTTTAATAGTTAATTCATTATCTCCGTCCGCATCTCCGAGCACCCCCGTCAAACCCCGTATCATCATATAATTATAAAAAGCCTCATCTATTCCTTCCACACCTTCGTCATAAGCTTCTTTGAGTGTACAAATCTTATCTTCTAACGGAATATAGATATAATATCCCAAATTAGAAGGATAACGATAATTATATGACACAACAACATAAGGCCCGATGTACTCTCTATAAATCATAGGGCTGACTTCTATGGTTGCTGCAAAAACAAGGACATAATCAGGGGTTGATTCGTCATAGGAAGATACATTGTCACCATCGTAATATTCATAGCACTCCGAATAATCATAATAACTTTCGTTCTCTCTGTCTCCATCACTATAGTGAAGTGAGAGTCTCTCCACAAATAAATCTTCATATTTACCTTTTTCAGTTGTAGCACTCACTGTACATACAACTGAAAAGCAAAAACACAAGCCCAACATAAAACTTATTATCTTCTTCATAATATCACCTCAATAAATTTGTATTTATTCTTCCTCTAGAACATCGACATATTGCTGTATTTCTGTAGAATCCTTGATATTTACTGTTCCATCTTTATTAAAATCTGCCAAATAATATTTCGTATTATTCAAGGTTTCTTGTCCCACAGTATACCTCTGTATAAACTCCATATCGTTATCATCTAAACTTCCATCCATTGTAACATCCCCAAGTAGGTAATTGATATCCTCAAGCACCCACATTCTGTACATATTCACTACAGAATCTGTCTCTGTACGAACAAACACGCCTGTGGAGTAAGTATATGACATAATGTTATTACTACCTCCGCTTGTAGATGTAAATACATAAGCATCAGGCTCAAGACTTGTATCTATCTCCCAAGATTTTACTGTCAGATTCAGGTCACTTGTTCCTACAACAGATTTATAATAAGGATTTGTTCCCACCTGAGCACCAAAGTTCAGTTTCTGTCCAACGCTTCCGTAGGCAGGCAAAAGCTCATAATCATCCTGTGTACCTTTAAGCACCCACATCTGATTCTGCCTACCCTCTGCAGTAGTTGCGAAATCCTGCATTGTGGTTTCGCCTGTAGTTGTATCAAGTGTCAGGTATTTGTCAGTATAGTAATTTCTTATATAATAGATACCTTCATCTGTAATATAATTCTCGGGAGTGAGCTCCTCTGTAACGGGAGGTAAATATGGCTTATCCGTACTGTATGCGTATCCATATCGCACTGTTCCTGTGTATAATGTAGTTGCTTTATTAATTCTTATTTCATAGTTAATATCTGTGTTATTGATTTCAAAATACGCCATTTCTGTTGAACTGTTTGCAAGAGCAGAACATCCTACTTCCGTATTATTGCTATATACAGAAAGATTTAGATTTACACTTGTGTCTGCTTGAAGTATATCCGTTGAGTGGTCAGGATCTGTCAAAATATTACCTTCATCATCAACAAATGTACTTTCTCTTAACCAAGTCAAACTCACATTCATGTTTGACGCACCATATGTTGGCATAACAAACCTTCTTACAGCCTGTGTTCGTGTACCCTTGATTCTACCAACACCATATGTACCATTGCATACAATACTTACCATTGTATAAAAATCAGGTGCACCTGCTCCCTGTTTTTCTGTTATTCCCTGATATATTGATTCGGCTGTTTCATTTTCTATTGCTGGCAATACTTTACGATGGCAAGAAGCTAATACAATTGCTTTAACTGCTTGGGAATATAATGCTAATGATGGTTTAAGTTGTACCAACAAAGCAACAAGACCAGTTAGAACAGGGGCAGATGAACTTGTTCCTCCCCCTAATATAGAATGCGACATAATAACATCTGGTTTTTCTATGCCAGTTGTAACTTCTGTTCCATTAGTGTTAACATATCTGCTATCTACCCACAGCAGATCATCATTTAAGTCAGCCGTGTTTTTATCACTAAAGGCGCCTACTGCAATTACATTATGCCCCATTGCAGGAGAAAAAACTCTATTATCAGTTTCCTCTGGATAATTTCCAGCAGAAGCAATTACTGTTACACTATGATGAGATACAATATGATCTATCCATTTATCCTCAGTACTGTATGCAAACCGATCATCTGTTATATTATTTTTATACACCCAACCAAAACTAACATTAAGAACACTTATCCCAACAGATATTAAAGATTCAACATCTTCTTTGTCTGAATCTGAACAATACAACTCCGCATCGGGAGCAAATCCATTTTCTGCACCCACTAAAATCCGAGCAGTATTAGTTACATGAGATTCTTCTCTTGCGTTCCCAATTGGATGAATTTTGTTGTAAGAAAGTTCACTACAACCTGCTACAGGATAACCTCCTTTTTCAAAAAGACCAATATTCACTCCTTTTCCAGTTAATGTAAACTTTTGAACAACATCATCATATTTCAGATAATTCTTAATGTTATCAGCAGTAATTTCGGTACAAACACCTACTTCTGGTTCTTTGTAATAGGCTACACTTATAATATCTTCTACCGTCTTTAATTTGCTGATTTCAGACTTGGTAATTTCTGCAATAATCATCGGTGCATACTGGCTTTTGAAGGTTATATCTTCGTCGTTGATTTTTATATCCTTTATTATGTCAGCAGATTTTGCGTTGTACTTTTCGCGGGAGAACTCGCGGCGAGTCATTATGTATTCGTCCGTTCTCTTGCGTTCCTGTTCTCTCTGTCTTTCTGTACGCTTTAAGTATGATTGCATCTCGTCAGTTGCGCCTGCTTCTTCCGCTTCAAGAGAAGCAAGAAGCTCGGTAGAGGGCATCTCGTAAGCTACTGCAACATCATCCTGAGTAAAGCCTACCTTTTCTGCTGTAAGCTTATCAATATTATCCTGGTCTACATCAGCATACCAGATAGCTACTGGTATCTTCTCGTCGGGAGAAGCAGTTGCCATTTTCTCTTTGAGGGCAGAGTCAATCTTATCCTCATTTGTGGTACTGACTGTTTCAAGAGCACCAATGGGAGCACAAACAGAAAGGACCATCAGCACAATTGCTAATACCATACTGGTAACAGCACATGACAGTTTTTGATATTTCATATATTTTACCTCCTGTAAAATTATTATTAATTATTGAACATACTTCTGATTCTGCATCGTGCCACATTGGACTCACTCCCATCTAATATTATATTAATGTATATTCCTTACATCGTAATTATATCATACAGATATATATATCACAAGCAAAACCTATTCTTCACCGTGAATTTTGTCACAATAGACAAATCACTACTGTCTGTTTTTTGCAATAGTGACAAAGCAAAACCGCCGTCAGGAAGTGTGCAAAAAAATCCTGACGGCGGTGGTTTTTCTTATTGATATTAAGTGCTTATCAGAGTCTGCTTGATGTGTAGGATGCAAGGCTCTTTTTCTGCTTTTCGGGGCGTACCTTCTTGCCCTTCATCTTCTTGGCAAACTTCCATGACTTCTGCAGTTCCTCAGACAGGAGGGGCTCGAACTTCTCAATATGCTGTTCATCAATGCTGTTGAGGATAACGATTGTGATGATGGAACGGGTGTCCATATCGCCGTTTGCATACTGGGTGCTTATCATCTGAGCAAGCTTGCTCATCTCACCCTTTACACCACGGGAGAGAAGTTCATTGACCTTGGGAACAACAAAGGTGCGGATAAAGTGAACTCCGCGGAAGCTCTCATAGCTTTCCTGCTCGTTCTTAATCTCTGCCTTCAGTTCAGGGAAATAGGTTACAAATCTCTTTGCAAGGAACAGAGGGTCTGCACTGCCCTCATCACTGCTCTTCTTTTTCTTGGTCTGCTTTACACGCTTAACTGCAGATGCGTTAGTCACTGCCTCCGCAAAGTCGTTACCGATGCTGTCAGCTTCCTTCTGGGTGTCGGTCTCGGGATTGAACATCCATGTTGCCATAGACTTCCACTCATTGTCGGGGCCTTCATCAGTCATTGTGCAGCTTCTGAGCACCACATGCATCTTGTCTGTATAGTAAATAACAGAGTATGCAACTGTCTCACCTGTAAAGAGGGCTACCAGCTCCTTATCGGTGGAGCTTACCTTCTCACGCTTGAAGCCCT
>JAFUJH010000068.1 GCA_017473775.1 Ruminococcus sp. | reverse complement strand
ACCACTTGTTTTGGTAACAGTTACATTGTAACTGCCGCTGTCCTTACGGGCAGAAAGACTGCATTCAAGATAGTAGGTCTCGCCTACATACAGCTTATCCTCAACAGCAAAGTTAAGGTAAGCCAGGAAGAAAGTCTGCTCCAGACTCGTTCCAAGGAGAGCGAGGAACTGATGTTGCAGATTGAAATCGTCAAGTACATCGTATCTGTGAAGCTCGCAGAGGCAGAGGCACGCAAGAATGCGGAAGCTAACCGCGCTAAGAGACAGCAGATTCTCGGTATCCTTGCCGATAAGCAGGAGAGCGACCTCAAGAATAAGACTCCCGAGGAACTGCAGGCAATGCTCGCAGCTCTGGAATAACCGGAGGTGTTGGTATGAAGACTCTTATCGTTATCGATATGCAGAACGACTTCGTCACGGGAGCACTCGGCTCCAAAGAGGCGGTGGCAATTCTGCCGAATGTTAAAAAGAAAATCGAGGAGTACATCTCCGCCGGTCACGAGGTAATTTTCACCCGTGATACACACGGTGAGGGCTATCTCGACACTAACGAGGGCAAGCATCTGCCTGTTCCTCACTGTATCAAGGACACCGATGGCTGGCAGGTTGTGCCGGAACTCGACAGAGAGGACTGTGAGCACATCGATAAGCCCACCTTCGGCTTTTCATCGTGGAATCTCAAGTTTGACGGTTCCCGCGTGATGGGAATGCGTGAGTTCGAGGAAATCGAAATCATCGGCGTATGCACCGACATCTGTGTGGTGTCCAATGCACTGATTCTTAAGGCGTGTTTCCCTGAAATCAACATCACCATTGATGCAAGCTGCTGTGCCGGTGTTACTCCCGAGTCTCACCAAGCGGCTCTCGCAACGATGAAGTCCTGCCAAATCAATGTTATCGGGGAGTGATTAAATGATAAAGTTAAACGGCAAACCCGTTGAGATAAACAAATTTCCCGACGGCACTCTCCTGATTAAGGAAAAGCCGTCTGATGACAAGGCGCTTGTGACTTGGCGATTCGAGAACAACGAGGAACTCGTTGCCTTGATTTACATCACACATCATCTTCGTGCTCACGGCGTAAGACGAATTCATCTGTTTATGCCTTACATTCCCAACGCAAGGCAGGACAGAGTGAAGGCGGACGAGGATGTGTTCACTCTCAAGTATTTTGCTTGGGTCATCAACTCCTTAAACTTCGACAAGGTCATCGTATTAGACCCTCATTCCTCTGTGTCTGAGGCTCTGATTGACCGCATTGAGGTCATGTCCCCGGCGGAACTCATCAAAGAAGTGTACGACAAAATCTATACAGACGGCGAAGAAATGCTGATGTTCTACCCCGATGAGGGTGCAATGAAGCGTTACTCGGGTATGATTTCTGCTCCTTATGCGTTCGGCATCAAGGAAAGAGATTGGGCTACCGGCAAAATCAAAGGCTTGTCTGTGTTCGACGGTGGTCAGTCCATTGAGGGCAAGACCGTGTTGATTGTCGATGATATCAGCAGCCGAGGTGGTACTTTCTACCACAGTGCCAAGAAGCTCAAAGAGCTTGGTGCTGCAAAGGTATTCTTATATGTAACCCACTGCGAAAACACAATCCTTGAGGGTGAGGTTTTGACCAGCGGGTTAATCGAGAAGGTCTACACAACCGACAGTCTGTTTACACAGACACACGAAAAAATCGAGGTGATTGAGTTATGACAAGAATGAACCCTATGCTCTTGATTGACTTCTATAAGGCGGTTCACGCTGAGATGCTTCCTAAGCATATGACGAAGTCAGTTTCCTACTACACTCCGCGAATGAGCAGAGTAAACCGCTGGGATAAGGTGGTTATGTTCGGTTTGCAGGGCTTCATCAAGACATACCTCATCGACTATTTCAACGAGGAGTTCTTTGGAAAGCCGTTCGACGAAGTAATGGCTGGATACCAGCGTGTGATGGACGCATCTCTCGGCAAGAATGTGTATGGTATGAAGAAAATCGAAGACCTGCACAAGCTGGGATATCTGCCCATTGAAATCATCGCTGTTCCCGAGGGTACAAGAGTGCCTATGCACTGCCCGATGTTCGGCATTACCAACACTCATCCCGATTTTGCGTGGCTTCCCCAGTCTCTGGAGAGTCTTATCTCTGCAGAAAGCTGGCATCCGATGCTGGCTGCAACTGTGGGCTACACATACAGAGAAATCGTCAACCATTACTATGGTTTGACTTGCGACGACAACCTACCTCGTTCCAAAGCCCTTGGGGCTTTCGACTTCCGTGGCGAAGAGTGCCTTGAGTCTGCAATTAAGGCTGGTGCTGGTTGGTGTATGTCTTTCTTGAACACAGCAACCGTTCCTGTCATTCCTTATCTCGAGAGCGTATATAACTGTGACTGCACCAAGGAGCCAGTTGCTTTCGGCAGTCCCAGCACAGAGCACTCCGTAATGTGCTCCAACTACGCCGTAGACGGTGATGAGGTTACGCTCCTCAAGCGTCTGCTGACCGAGATTTATCCCAACACAAGTTTCTCCGCTGTACTCGACTCCTACGACTACTGGAACATCATCGACAATGTACTGCCTCAAATCAAGGATGAAATCCTTGCCCATAATGGCTGTATGTTGATGCGTGGCGATTCCGGTGAGTGTGTCGAGGTTGTTACAAAGACCGTATTCAAGCTTTGGGAACACTTCGGTGGTACCGTCAACAGCAAGGGCTATAAGGTGCTTGACCCTCATGTCAAGGCTATCTATGGAGACAGTATCACTGTCCAGAGATGCGAAGAAATCTACAAGATTTTGATGGAACACGGCTTTGCTTGTTCCAATGTCGCTCTTGGTGTTGGTTCTTTCTCCTTCCAGTGCATTGAGGAAGACGGCATCCTGAAGCCTTTCACTCGTGACACCTTTAGCTCCTGCATCAAAGCTACCTATTGCGAAATCGACGGCAAACCTTTCCCGATTTTCAAGAACCCCAAGGACGGCGGCTTTAAGAAGTCTCAAAAGGGTTGTTGTGTGGTTTACGAGGAAGAAATCCGCCTGCTTGACGAGAGTTACGCAGGAACAGAAATCCACTACAAGGATGAGTTCACTTGGGACGAAGCCTGTAACGACCCTCGCAATATGCTCAAGACCGTATTCAAGGATGGTGCTATGACCAAGGCATACACTCTTGCCGAGGTTAGAGCCAACCTGCACGGAGGTAATTTCTGATGAACTACAGCGAATATATGGCAAAGTTTGATGCCGTCAAGGTTAAGAACGACATCGTCGACTGGATTCGCAACTGGTTCAACGACAATGGCAAAGATTGCAACGCAATCATTGGTATCTCTGGTGGTAAAGACAGCTCCGTCGTTGCCGCTCTGTGTGTCGAGGCTCTCGGCAAGGACAGAGTTATCGGCGTGCTGATGCCCCAGGGTGAACAGAAAGATATTTCTGATGCGGTTGCTCTCGTTGAGCATCTCGGTATTTCCAGCACGACAGTTAACATCAAGGGTGCTGTCGATGCGGTTATCGGGGCAATCCTCAACGGATGGGGCTCTGCAACAGGGGTACAGAACCCTCCACAGTCCATCATTTCAGAACAGACCGTGGTAAACCTCCCACCTCGTATCAGAATGGCAACGCTCTATGCGGTGTCTCAGACCTGGAATGGCAGAGTGGCAAACACCTGCAATCTGTCCGAGGATTGGGTTGGATACTCCACTCGATACGGCGATTCTGTTGGCGACTTCAGTCCGCTGTCTATGCTGACAACAGATGAGGTTATTGCCGTTGGTAAAGCCTGCGGTCTCCCGACAGAGTTGGTTGAGAAAGTTCCCGCAGATGGTTTGTGCGGAAAAACAGACGAGGACAACCTCGGTTTCACCTACAGAATGCTGAATGAATATATCAGAACTGGCGTGTGTGAGAACGAGGAAATTAAGGAGCGTATCGACACAAAGCATAAAGCAAATCTGTTTAAGCTGAAGCCGATGCCGGTCTTTGATTACAGTCCTGCAATTTAATATGTTTCAATGGTGTGATAACACCTTGAATACCCACAATGTAGATTGGTTGACCGAGCACACTGTGCGTTCAGTGATACATAAGTAGGCAATCGCTCTTGCTGTCAGTGAGAGTAACACATTGGTGGCTGCACTTCAAAATCCGTAAGCCATGAGAATTCAAAAGTTTAACAACGGTTAAATTTTGAATTCGCAAGCCTTACCGATTTATGAAGCGGCACTGGTTGCACTTTT
>JAFUJH010000067.1 GCA_017473775.1 Ruminococcus sp. | reverse complement strand
GAGTAAACCTCAAATACTGCACCAGAGAGCTTATTGTCGGGATAGTCTTTATCCACCTTAGTCAGCACAATGTTGCCTTTAATGAAATAGTTGATAAGCTCGATTTCCACGACCTCATCGACCTCGCTGATTGTTACGGCGATTTCTTCCTCGGAGAGTACAAAACCTGTCGGGCTTTCGATTTCACGGATTACCCAAGTTCCATACGGCACATCGGCAAAAGAAAAACTACCGTCATCAGCCGATGTGGTAGTCTGGATTGCTGTTGCGGTTGTAAATTCCTCTGTGCCTGTCTTAAAGATACCGATGACCGCACCGCCCAGAGCGTTTCCGTCCTCATCGGATTTCTTACCGCTTACAGAGCCGTAAATGATGTCATTCTCAATGGCTTCGCCGCCATTGGCTGTGATGTGAACGGTAGCCTTTTCCTGTCCTGCATATTCAAAGATAACAGGGTATTTCTGGTCGCTCAGAATATATGCGGAGTTCGTAGAAAGCTCCTTAACATAGTAACTGCCGATAGGAAGGTCTGCTTTGACCTTACCGTTTCCATTCTCATCAAGAGAGATAATCTCAATCAGACCGTCAGCAGGAATAACCGTACCGTCTGCCGCAGTCAGTTCCTCTGGTGCAAATAAACCAAAGGTTACATCAAAGAGTTCGCCATTATTACCGATACCGTAGGCTTCGTCCACCATAAGGCTCTTGATAAGGTCGATTTCTACACGCTGTCTTTCATTATAGAAAGAGGTTGCGGTTTCGGTCACGGCTACATTCTGTCCTGCATACACAAGCTCTACGGCGTGGATTTCTTCATTCAGCACCATTCCATACGGAGCTGTGATTTCCTTGACCTCGTATTTGCCGAGATAAAGTTCCTTGCTCGTTGCAGTACCGTCCGCTCCTGTGGTAACGGTATCGACTACCTCGCCCTTAGAAGCACGGAGCGTACCGTCCAGAGTATAAATATCCTCGGCTGCGGTAATCTCATAGACCGCACCCTCAAGACCCTGCACCTCATAGACAGGCTGATACAAGCCGCCTGCTTCGGTCACGGAGCTGAACACCTCACCAGATTTGGATACGGTAATCGTACCTTTCTGTGCCATATTGGAGCGTACCACCTCGATTACGGTAATGCCGCTTTCTTCTTCGGAGTTCTCCTGCATCACATCAAAATAGATAGGCTCGGAGTTCAGCACATATCCATAAGGAGCTTGCACCTCAACCAGAGAATAGCCCTTGCCGTATTCCAATGTCTGCGGCGTGATAAGCTCGCCCTCGGCTGTGGTATAGAAGGTGTCAATGGTCGTCACTTCGGGATAAGTGAAAGTCATTGTCACAAGGTTTCCGTTCGGGTCATAAATCTGGAAACCTGCACCTGCATACGGGATTGTATTGCCCGTTTCCGCATCAGTTTTGACTACCTTGATATAGCTTGCAAAGTTAGCGTTGTTGATTAAATAACGGTAGGTGTGACCGTCTGCACTAATGAATACATCAAAGTCTGCCATAAGCTCACGCCCCTCCCAACCAGAGGTCTGGCGGACGGTGTATATGCCGTAAGGCATATCCTTTGTCTGGGCAAAGCCGTTTTCATCACAAGTGAGAATATCTCGCTCGGTTTCCTTTGCGGCTTCGTAGCTGCCTGCCGATTTGAGGAACACTTCAAAGATTGCTCCTGCTTCGGGTGTTTCAATCTGGGTTTCTCCATTGTCGGTGTGTTTGATAATGGCGATATTGCCCTTGATGACCTGTTCAGTCACATCGTTTGCGGTAGCGTTAAGCTCTACGGTGTAAAGCTGCGGCTCTGCACCTACCTTGTGGATTGTGCTGTCAAGCAGATAGCCCTCAGACGGACTGATTTCTCGGATAGTCCAATCGCTGTCACATACATAATAATCTGTTGTGAACTGACCGTTTTCATCTGTGGTGTAGGTGTCAATGAGTTCTTCGCCTTTATAGATACCGTAAACCGCGCCTGCAAGGGAAGCATCGCCCTGTGCTGTGCCTGTTTCCACATCGGATTTTGTCACAGTCACATTGAACTTTTTGAGAATGTTGGTAAAGCTGCGGCTTG
>JAFUJH010000066.1 GCA_017473775.1 Ruminococcus sp. | reverse complement strand
TATTTAGGTGTAACGCAAAGAGCAGTTGCAAAGACAGTGGAAGCCATACAGACCAAAGCAGTTGCAATCGGTTTGACCCCGACAAAGTAAACCACCAGACCACCCGACAACCGCATAGCACAAACGCAAGGACAGACCTTTTCGGGGTCTGTCCTTTTCTTTTTGGATAGTCCAAAACCGCAACCGCAAAGAGACCGCCCCGACCCACTCCGCAGACAAGGTACACCCTTTGCGGTTTAGGGTGTAGGCAGACCGCCCCGACCCACTCCGCAGACAAGGTACACCCTTTGCGGTTTAGGGTGTAGGGCTTTACTGTCCTACAACCGAGCAGGAACGGCACAATTCTTGCGGTATCTCATAACCGATATGAGCGACGCCGGTGCGTGTGAGTTAGGCACACGATTTGAGTTGGTGAAAATCCCCGGAGTATTACGCATATCGTACTAAACGCGGCTTGCGGAATTTGTGCTATACACGAAAGCACCTGAGCCAGGTCGCTTATCGGTCAGGTTTTCCGCCCAAGGGCGTTATATTCCAAGGAATTGAAAATCGGGCAAATCGTGAGCGAGTGGTGATAGTGTGAGTAATGCGAAAATGAAATTGTACTGAGCCGCCTATCAGGCGGTTTTTATAAACCTATAAATCAAGCACACCTGCCAGTAGTTATGAGATGCTCGCAGGTGTGTTTTCTTATGGGTTTATGCAACAGTGTGAGCCTGTAAATATCATTTGAGCCGAAAGGAAGTAACCGAAATGGCAGAAGAAAAGAAAATCACAACCAAGGCAGAATTGCGTGAAAAGGCGGAAGAACTCGTCCTTGCCTATAACGACGCAGTTCAGAACGGCGATTTCAACACCGCAACCAAGTTGAACGCCGAAATCGAGCAGGCAGTCAATGAGTATACCTCTATCGCTCGTGAGGAATGCTTCGCTGAACTCGCCGCCACCGATGACCCTATGCTCGCAGCGGTCAAGCGTCTCAGCTTTATGACCATCAGAGCCAAGGACACCAAGGTCGGCGATGAGAAAATCCCGGTTCGCGTTATCGAGGACAGCGAAAAGGCTATCGACCTGCTCAAGCTTCATAAGGCTATCAAGGGCGGTATCGGCAAAGACCCCCAGTGGGCGGCTATGGTCGAAAAGCTCAATTTCCTTATGACTGCTCAGAAAGCGGTTGACCTGGGTATCGACCCCAAAGCGGTCAATGACAGCTACGCTATGAGCGATATTGCCCGTCAAATCGATATGGGCAAGACCCCGACCAGCAAGACGAACATCCTCAAAACCGTCCAGGCTATCGTCACCGCTATGATTGGTGAAGAGTACAAGGCGGTATCCCACGATGTCAATTTCCTGATGAGCGTATACAGCCGCAAGAACCGCAAGGCATTGACGGTATCTTGTGCGAACCACAAGTATATGCGTCAGTATATGATGGAAATCTGCCACCGTATCGTTGAGGGTAAGTCCTATGCTCTCGACTACAAGCAAATCCGCAAGTAATCCGGCGAGGTTTGCACTCCGACCATCGGGCTCGGTATCTGAGCCCGTATGGTTTGGGGTTGGTTTTGGTACTGACCCCGATTTTTACCGTACTGATGAGTCGTTACAGGATAACACGACGAAACCGCCGAAGAGGCGGTCTACGGGTATCCAAAATTTCTTGAATGAGGTGAGTTGTATGAAGGTTTTCCGTATCACTGGTTTTACAAAGCACGGAGTTTGGACGACCATCGAAATCAAGACTATTCGGGAATGTGTGGAACTCCGAGCCGCCGAGCGTGGTTTGGTGGAAATCACCGATATTTCCGAAGCCTAAAACTAAATAAAGCGAGGTTTTTGCTATGAGCTACGAAGTTTTTAGACGCAAGGTAAATGCTCTTATCCGCAAGGCTGGCGGTGGTATCAATGTGAGGTTTTCGACCGACCCCGAAAAGGGTAAGCATTATGCCAACTGTTCCGACGGAACTACAATTATCGGTAACGAGTCCTGTGTAAGGGTTTCTGTTCGCTGGGGTTCCGGGCACCAGAGCATTGCCGCTATCTGAGGGGGTTTTGATATGAACGCAGAACTCTTGTTTGATGCAATATATGTCGTCGGTTTCGTCGGCATCTTCGTCCTGCTTCTCTGTATGGGCGAGGGGATTTTCAATCTTCTCTATCGGGTTTCGCCTGGTTTCCGCCGTTGGTGGGATAACTACTGCGAGAGCTTGCCCGATTGGGATAATGAGGGGGTATCTGAATGAGTAACAGCATTAAGTTATCACCCAAGTACGGGGTAAATCCAACTATCCCGGTTTGTTTCTGGTGTGGTAAGGAGCGAGGGGAAATCGCCCTTATGGGTCACATCGGAGACGGCAGGAAACACGAGGATTTTGAAGCACCCAAGTATATGGTTATCGACTTCGAGCCTTGTGAGGAATGCAAAAAGAATATGGCGTTGGGTTTCACGGTTATGGAAGCCACGAACAGTCCGAACAGCATATCCAAAATGGAAATGCAAAAGGGTGTTTACCCTACCGGCAGGTTTATGGTTTTGAAAACCGAAGCAGCCCACAGGATTTTCAAGGGTCTTGCTCCTGGTGTGAGCAAGGCTTTTCTTGATGTTGCGACATTTACGCAGCTTTTCGGGTAAAGGGGTTTTCGATATGGCAAGAGTAGCGACCTGCTACGCAGACCAAACACCTCCGTATTACTACAATGTTACCTTCATCGTGAGGGAAACCGGAGCCAAGTTGACCAAGAGTTTTGACTCGGAATACCTGGCTTATAAGTTCGTCAATAAACTGAAGCACAGCAAACGCTGTATTTTGGTTTCGTATCCATTATTCAAATAAAACAAAGAAAAGGGGATTTTTACTATGAGCATTATTCTTACCATCATCGCCATCATCGTCATCGTCTGGTTCGCAGTTTCCAACATCTATGTCACCAAGGTTATGTCCGCCAAGGAAATGGCTGAGAATTTCATCGAGGGTCAGTGCTTCGTCGGGAAGTTCTTCGCCAACATCTTCTATGCTCCGGCGTGGATTTTCAAAGGGCTGCGTATCGTGGTTCTTGCGACCATTAAGTGAGGTGCCGATATGAAAAAGCTTTTATCCATCCTGTTGGTTTTCATTCTCCTCCCGGTATTCGCCGCTGGGTGTGCAAAAGCACCCAGTGTTGCGGATGCTCCGTCCACCAATGAGCCCGCTGAGCAGGGCATCACGCTTTCCAAGTGTTTGGAATATGGCGACGCCCAGTGGCGTGAGTCCGAGGACTGCTTTATCGAAGACCTGAACGGCAGGTTTAATCCGAACTGCGACTGTGTCGATATGTCGCACCATTACGAGTACAAAATCTATGACGCATCCGAACTTTCTGCGGAAATCCTTGAGAACCGCAAAGGCACGGTAATCGTTGAGCGTTGTATTGGGTTTGTTACCGACAAAACCACCGGCGACGGTAAGGTTTTGAACGCATACGACAAGGATTATGACTACATCTCATACCGTTCCGTTACAGACCAGAAGTATTATGACGGCACGGTTTTTATCTCATATATGATTTATAACCCCGAAAACAATTACATCGACGACATCACCGAGCGTTATGACTTCGTGCTCTGTCGTGAATGGGAAGACTGAGAGGTGCAATATGGAAATCAAGATTAAAGCAGGCAAAGAGGCTGCGTATGCAGAGTTCATCAAGGTGAACAGCAACAACCCGTATTCGATGGGCGTTGTGAGATATATGAAGAAGTGGGCAGAGCTGATGGAAAGCAAAATCGCCGACGGTGCAAAGGTCGTCGATATTGCGGACGCCACTTCTCACGAAGCGGATACCGAGGGTATCACTGGCTTTATGTACGGTTGTGCTGTCAGAGCACCCTCCGAGTTCTGGGAATACGGCGAGGAACTCCGCAAGTGGCACAACAAGGAATATAACTACGACGGCGACGGGGTTGTTAATCCCGCCATTCTGACAGTCGGATAAGGAGCGTGGTCGATATGACAAAGTTTGAAAAGTTCGCTGAGTTCATTATGGAGAACTTGGTATACCCCTTGGCTCTGACCTTTATCGTTATGGTAATCCCTGTCGCGGTTTACTTCGCCACCGGCGTTGAGCTGATGTGGTTGGTAAACACCGGTGTAGTTCTTGCCTGCATCACTGCGGTATGGTTGGCTCTGTTCCTGGTCGCGTTCACGGGTATGAAGATTATCGACTGGCGTGAGGAACGCGAGTACAGAAAGGAGCATCCGAATGAAGCAGCGTATGATTAAGGAAGACATCATCAACGAGGTTTGCCGCGACACCCGAAAACCCAGGTTTGTGGTTGAGGAAATCGTGAACTCGACCTTGGAAAATATCACCATGGCTCTGTCGCAGGGCAAAGAGGTGCAGTTCGCAGGGTTCGGCACATTCGAGCCTAAGCAGCGTGCGGCACGAACCGGCAGAAATCCCCACACGAATGAGCCTGTGCCTATTCCGGCTCGTGTGGTTCCGTCTTTCAAGGCGGGTAAATATCTGAAAAAGGCAGTAACAAAGTAGAACGAAAATCTGGGTCGCCGGATGCGTGAGAGTAGCGGAAATGGCTCTCCGCCGGAAGACAATGTTAACTAAGGGGCGATTAAACCAGCTTCAACCCAGTTTCGTCTATATATAGCGAGGTTCGATATCGGAAAGCTCACTGGTTTTCCGATTGGGGCGGTACGATTCCGTCGGCGGGGTGCGAGGCTATGGCACGATAGCCAAAGAGGTACCCGCCCCGCTAACGCTGAGTCCAACGGGTATGGTAAAGGAGTGGTTCACCAGAGCCGGTTCGCTACCGGGGATAACTCGACGAACTGCATATTCCGTTGGCGTCGACTATTACGAGAGTATAGCCTGTCGAGCACGAACAGACAATTCGTGAAGTGTGGAGAAATGCTACTCTGTGCGGACGGACAAAAAAGATAGTGCATCCTTGGAAGTGGGAGTTAGTACGAAATCCGCCTGCCGGGCACCGTGTGAATTTATTCGCGGCGCCCCGCCTCCCATATTGCGGATTAAGTCGGCTGGGTAAAACTTCCCCGTCTAACAATAACGGCTTTTGCCGATTTCAAATATACAACAGGAGGTGCGGACTATGTGGAACGATATGAGTATTATGCACTCTTTGCCGAACGGTCTTTTGGTTATTTGCGACGAGTGCAAAATGTACCATGTTCCGTATGACAGCGAGCCTTGTAAAACCTGCTTGGCAAATCAAAGGCGTTCGCTTGACAAGGATGTACCTCTGAGGTGTTTCTTTGAAAGCAAGAACCCAGAGGAATATAGCAAGCTTGCAATCTTCATCGATGAACATAAGGAAATCATCAGAGAGTTATACGGAGACAGTATCGCTCTTGGTGTCCCAATGAGCAAACTGGCATCTTTGTGGCAGTACCGAGATGTTCTTCGCAAGTATTGCGGAAATGAACCTCCGATTGACATTTTCAAAGAAGCAAGCGATGCCGGTGTTCCAATGGAAAATTTCAAGTTCCAATTACGCAGAAACACTCGTCTGTTAACAGGGCGAGCGCCTTATGCAACAGAATCTGAACGGAGGGAGAAAGGATAATGGCTGCAAAAATCACTGTATCAGCCTCAGATGTCTGGGGTTATTTCCAAGACGCAAAGGAAGATTTGAAGTCCCATATGCACCAGATTGCGGGCAATCCCGAGTATGGTGTGGCAATCTTTGTTACGGAAGACTCCGGTCTCCCGAGTATCGTGGTTACTGCGGATGATGTGCAGGTCTACGAGGAAACGGCGGTAAACGCACACGACTGCCAGAAAACCGTTGAGAAAATCTACGACGATTATCTCACATCCAAGGTTATTGCTTCCCTGTTGGGTAGCGATGACGATAGCGACGACCTCACGGCTTTGGATATCGAGGATATGATTGACGAGCGTGAGAGCGAGCTGGACGCTGCGGTCTATGAGTTCGTTATGACCGCAATTCAGGGTGCGAACTTCGATGATTACACATCTGATTTCGACGATATCTGCGAGGACTTAAAGGAACATTTCCTTGAATATATGGCTCGCAAGCACGGACTTCCCGTGTATCGTCCGATGATGTTGGAATACGAGGACGGCACCGAGGAAATGTCCGAGTATCCCTACGAGGATATGGAGTTTGAAGACCCCGACAATCCGCTTTACAAAGCATAAGAGAGCAGGCGTTTTGCTTGCCTTTTATATAACCGCTGGGTTCCCCTTTCCCAGCGGTATGCCCTCCCGGCTCGGCTTCCGTGCAATAGCACAAGCGAGGGTGGATAACCAACTAACGGAGTACATTTGAACAAAAAGGAGTTCATACACATGGCAAAGATTGTTATCGCAGGAGACGCAGTGGTTGTTACCTCTGCAATGAAGCTCGAGGAGCTGCGCGACATCAAGAAGTATCGCCCTGCAGCCCTGGTTCTCAAGGGTGGCGAAGACGGCAAGGAGCCTATTTTCGCTATCAATGTGACCAACGGTAACGGCGATATCAACCAGTATGGTGCGTCCTTCGGCGCGGCTACCCGCGACGATAAGAAGCTCGCTACCATCACTCTGGTTGCTCCCGGTGTCGAAGGCGACATCAAGGAGTTCGTCGCTGACAAGCTCGGTTCTGCCCTCATCAACCTGAACAAGCTCGAGGAGACCCTCCCCGGCGTTGTGCAGTCCATCGCTGCCGAAAAGGCTCAGGTTATGGGTGCCATTTCCGTCGCTCAGTAAGTCCGGCAGGGGCGGCATAGTCCGCCCCAACAACTACGCAACCCATAGAGGTTGCTTTTCCCAAACGCAACCTTTTATGGTTGCTAAATCCGAAATTTTGCAAGAAGAAAAGGAGTATGCAATATGATTAAAGTCGTAGTTGGCAACAATGTGAAGCGTGAAACCGTTATCGTCGACGCAAACACCACCCTCCGCACCGTCCTCGAGGACGCGAATGTGGACTACACTCGCGGTGTTATGCACCTGGATGGTTCTTCCCTGAACCCCGGCGACCTCGACAAGACCTTCGCGTCTTTGGGTATCACCGAGAAGTGCTACCTGCTCAATGTGGTCAAGGCTGACAACGCCTAAGCCATAATACACATCGACCCCGCTCCCGAACCCTCGGTGGCGGGGTCTTCTATATGCCTGCGTGGTGAAACTGGCATACACATCGGATTTAAGCTCCGATGCCGTTAGGATTGAGGGTTCAACTCCCTCCGCAGGCACCATTTCAAAATCAATAAGGAGAGGTGTTCTTATGTTCAAACAAGTCATCCGTAGCACACAGTTGACGACAGACGCAGCGAACAGCTTCTTCCAACATATTTACGGTGACAGTTTCCAGTACGATGTGTCATTCATCTCGACGCTTCGTGCCTTGGTCGCACCCAGAATGAAGGAAGGCGAATCGATTGCTCTGAGCTTTTATCAGTCGAACTATTCGGCGAGCCAGCTCGGCAATCATTCCGCAAAGAATGCGGTTCGTGGTGTGTGCGATTTGGAGTATTGTGACCCCGGTCGAATCATCATCCACAACTTCTATAACACATCTCAGGACAGTAACTACGCCTGGATGGAGTTAATGAAGTCCACCTTTACAAGTGTGTATCCCGACTGGCATCTCTTGGATAAGGTTACGATTTTCTTCAAGAAAACATTCTACGCTTTGTGCTTTATCAACCCCGAAAAGAAGAGCGTCATTGTCTTCGTTGACAATATGGATATCCGCAAGATGCACTACTTGCAGTGCTCCATCTTCGCTTTCCTGCCTTGGTATTTCGACCCGGAACTCGGCGTGTCCAGGGTTGAGATGGAACTCATCGAGTCTCTGCGTGAGAAGACACCGACGAGATATGAGGACTGCATTGCGAAAATCGCAGAGCAGTATGACTTCCGTACCGCCCGCATTCGTCAGCTCTTAGCTGGTTTTGAGACCAGATATGAGAGTATGGAATGCGACAAGGTTCGTCGTGAAATTCAGAACTGTATCGACTATATCGACAGGCTGAATAACGAAATCGGCGACTATCTCAGAGCCAAGAATGACTTTGAGATTCGTCTGCTCGGTTTGGAAACAAAAATCGCCAACGGCTCCGATGAGTCTGAGATTATGGACTACTTCCTCTGCAATGATAAGCTCGTCCTTGAAAGTGTAACCAACGATTCAATGGTTTTTGTTGTGAAGACATATCTGGAATACTTCGACGAGGATTTGGCAGAGCGTGTTATCCGAAACGAAACAAGCTATGTATACAGACCGAACGGCAGAGGTTGCAACAATATCATCCCCGCCGAGGATATGCGTATGCTGATGAGCGCTATCTTCCTTGACCAAAAGCTTCGTGTTAGATTCTGTGCGGCTTATAAGTTCAATATGAACGGTAGCGTGAGTGCTATGGGCAGTCACAGATTTGGAGCAGAGTGTCGTGATTGCACGCCAAATACGCATATCGACCGATTCACCTGCCTTGGTAATTACTCAAGGTCAATCAACGAGCTTCTCAAGCGTCACGATTATATCGGTGCTATCGAGCAATGCTCTGCGTCCTGCAAGAGCCTGAACTTCAACGACAGCCCGGTTATGCAGGAATTTATGCGAAGAATGTATGGCATTTCCGATTGCCAGGGCAGCATCAACACAAGATGTATCGAACTGCCCGACGGAACTGTCGTAACTCCCGTTGATGCTATCAACTGGTTAAAGGCTCAGGAGGTGCAGGCAGATGAGTAAGATGATAAAGCTGACTCCCGAATGTCTTGCCGAAATCCGCAAGGATTTTGAGTCAAGTTTGCAGGGAGCAAAGATTGCTGATGGAAAAATCAGCTATACAAAAACTTTCGGATATATCAACCGAAAGGCAACGGTGTACTTCACTGAGATGGCTTGGCTGAAAATGCAGACCCTTATCAGAGAGTTCGATAAAGAGGTCGCTTGGCACGGCGTTGCTTATCGCGGCGAAGACGAGTCCAAGGACGAGTATTACATCACCGATATTTTGGTTTACCCGCAGGAAGTTACGGGTGCTACGGTCAATACCGACCAGGAAAAGTACGAGATGTGGTTGATGATGCACGAGGACGATGTGTTTAACAACATCCGTATGCAGGGTCATTCCCATGTGAATATGGGCACCACCCCGTCTGGGGTTGACACCACGCATCAGGAGAAAATCCTCGCTCAGCTCGAGGATGGTATGTTCTACATCTTTATGATTTGGAACAAGCGTGGCGAAAAGACCATCAAGATTTACGACCTCGCCAAGAATATCCTGTTCGACGGTACTGATGTGACTGTTGAAGTGCAGGATGATGGTACTGGTATGTCGGCGTTCCTTGCCGAAGCCAAGAAAATGGTGCAGGATAAGAAACCTGCCGTCCAGACTACCACCAATGGTTACAGAGGCGGTTATGGCGGATACTATGGTGGCTACTCTGGCAACTATGGTAACACCGGCAATACTGGCGGTAAGAAAGACGATAAGAAGCCCGAGGAGAAAAAGCAACCCCCCGCTAACTCCGGCGGTTCCGGTAAAAAGCGTAAGGGTAAGCGTAAGGGCGAGAGTAATCCCAACAATGCTTGCAGCCAAAGCCAGTTGACTTTATTCAATGGAACTGGCTGTGATTACGACGATATGGACGACCCCTATGGGGCTTTCGGCTACAGAGACGAGGGCTATTGGGGTTAAAAGAAGAGAGGTGATTTTCTGTGACAAGAGCTGAATTCCTTGATAATGTTACATCGTGGAGCGACCTAATCGAATTCTGTAACGACCACGAGTGTTATATCTGTGAAGATATTTATGACAAATACGACCGAGATGCCTACATCGATGACAACTTAAGGGATATGGCATCGGACGCTGAGAACTGGCAAGACTTGCTAAGTCAGCTCAGAAATATCACCACAGGATATGACTACTACCTCAAGGACGATTATGGTGAGTGGGTCGGCTTAGACGATAGCGACTTCGATGAATACTTCCACGATGTCCTTGACTGGGCTGACGAAAACGGCGTCTGGGACGATGACGAACCCGACGAGGAAGAACCGTTGCCCGACGATAACGATGACGATGATTTCATCGTAGCCGATGAACCTATGTCAATCGGCGAGCTGATGGGCGTGTGTAGCAGTCAGCTTCAACAGATAGGAACTGATAAACAAGCAAAAGAAGCAGCAGACGACGAAGCCTTTGAGGTCTTCGTCGCAGG
>JAFUJH010000065.1 GCA_017473775.1 Ruminococcus sp. | reverse complement strand
CTGCTGAAAGAGTGTAGAGAAGAAATCAGTGATGAGATTGATGATTGCACTGACCCTAGAATTGAACTTTTTGCTAAAATAGACGAGGTGTTGAAATGAAAGCACTAATTAAAGTGAACATTGAACCTAGAGTTGGTATGGTGGTTGAAGCTCTTAAAGGCAGATATAAACATCATATCATAGGTTTTGACGATAGGTTTCTCGGTTGGTATGACAGCAACCGCAAACCTAAATACGGCAAACACGTTAACACTATTAACGAACACGGTTCTATGGCGTGGATTGAATACGACCACTTTATTAACAACTATGGATTCGTTACGATGTCAAATTACAGATTGGAAGATTTATTTAAGTCAACCGAGTTTGATATTGGTAGAATCTCAAAAGTTAAAGACTTAATGAAGCAGATAGAGGATTGTTTGAAATGAGTAAAAAGATTTACAAGTACGAAACAGGACACTATTCGATAGACCTAATATCGCAAGAATGGTGTACGGCAAAGAATTATGTCCTAAACAGACAAGGATATAGAATTGAAGTAGAAAAAATCAAAGAACGATTTATGGGAACACCAGTAATTTATTATTACTTTGTAGAGGAGAAAGAATATGATAAAAATATTTAAATTACATATAACAACAGAAAAAGAAATGAAAAAAATAATTTGCAAAGCTTGGGATGAAGGCGAAGACTTTAATAAACGGCTTATCAAAATGTCTATTAACCCAATAATCGGCTCACTAATAAAGCTTCGTGAAAACACTTGGGATGTTAAACGTGTTGACTGTATGATAGACTGGCTAAACAATATGATTAAGGATAATGAGAGTGACAACAAATAATTTAAAAATAAATATAAACAATATTGAATGGGATATTAAATACGTTCCTGAAAATTCTGATGTTTTAGATGGATGTAGAGGAATGTGTTGTTATAGAACTTCAACAATATATGTTACAAACAATCTAAAACCTAGCGAAACTGCAAGAGCTTTGTTTCACGAAATTGCTCACGCTGTATTGGCAGAAACAGACTACGGTATAGAAATTAAAGAAGCTTTAGGGAATAATTATGAGAAATTTATAACCCTATTAGGTGATAGAATTAAAGATGTTTGTATAGAATATCCTATTTTGGAGAAAAGCTATGACAACAAATAAACAGCTTATCGAGGAGCTTAAAAAACTCGAAGAAATTATAGACAATATGAGTAAGAATGAAAATGAAATTAAAAATGATTTCAATGTACTACTTTTAATAATGGGAGTTATACTATGTATGTTATTGGTTGCGTTTCTTGTGTAGTTTTTATATTTGTAACTTGCTTAATATGTACATATTGGGAGAATCGTAATGACAAATGACCGATTCGTTGATATGTATTGTGAACGAGTTGCTATAATGTGGATTAATGGAGATGAAGATGCCGAGAGAAATGCGTATAACGACACTGTTAGAACGTTACGAGAAAAAACTGGTGAACCTGTTGAATGCTTCCCTAGCTTGGAATATTGCAAGGCTGCCGAACAACAACTTAGACTTACAGATTAAGAAATACTGTGAAGAAGTTGACGAGGCTGTTGAGGCTGAAGGCGATTATCAGCACTTTATAGAGGAGCTTGGTGATGTGCTAATATGTATCGGTGGTGTTATGCGATTCGATGAGGAATTAGCTACGTCTATGCTTAGCGAGTTTATTCTTGCATTAGATAAGTATGTATTTATGGATGCTGTTGACTATGCAGAATTAAAGATACCTGTATTGTACGAGAGAACGTATACCAACGGTTATAGACACGATAATTAAGAAAGGATGGATTATGCAGGAAATATGGAGACCAGTAGTTGGTTACGAAAACCTATATGAGGTTAGTAATTTAGGAAGGGTAAAAAGTCTAAATTACAAACGCTCAAACAAAGAAAAAATATTAAAAAATAATCTAGGATTAAACGGGTATTATAGGGTTACGTTACATAGAGGACAAAGAAGGCAATGTTTAGTTCATAAGCTAGTAGCCGAAGCTTTTATACCAAACCCTGAAAATAAAAAATTCATAGACCATACAAACACGATAAGAACAGACAACAGAGTCGACAACTTAAAGTTTGTAACTATGACAGAAAACAACAATAACCCTATAACAAAAAGCAAAATGTCTTTAGCTGCAACTAAACGACAGCCAATAAGCGAAGAAACAAGGAGGAAATTTATAGCTCTATGTTTTACAAGAAAGTCTAAAAATAGAGCACGCTCAGTTGTGTGTATAGATACAGGAATATCATACGAATCTCAACACGCAGCAGAACGAGCAACAGGTATACCTGCAAACAAAATATCTATGATTTGTAATGGATTAAGAAGTCACCACAAAAACACACATTGGAGATTTGCATAATGACAACTGAGAAAGACGTTGAGCGTACACTTATACTACACGCTAGTCAATGTGGCTCTACTGTATTTAAGAACAACGTAGGAATGTACACCGACCAGCGTGGCAACGTTATCAGATACGGACTCTGTAAAGGTTCTTCCGACCTTATCGGCTGGACTCCCATAACAATTACCGAAGATATGGTCGGGAAAAAGATAGCCGTGTTTACTGCTATCGAGGTTAAACTTAATAAAAACGGTAAGTATAAGGCAACAGATTTACAGAAAGCTTTTATATCTGCCGTTAATAACGCAGGCGGTTTCGCAGGCGTTGCAGATTGTAAACAAGATTTAGAGGAGATAATAAATGGAAAAAGTTAAAAAGAGATGTGCTTGGTGCGGAAAAGAGTTTTATGATTTTGACATCACTCAATGTTGTTGTCAGGACCATAGATATTTGTTGAATACTACCAAGACAAAAATCAAAAGCAAGATTCGTAATGTAGCTAAACGATTCAACTTTGATGTACAGAACTTGGATAAGATTGTAAATGCAAAGATTCGTTTCTTCAAAGACGGAGATTATACTCGTTGCCCTTGCGATGCAGATAACCCCGAAAGATATTGTGGCTCGGCTCAATGTATATCAGATGTGGTTACTAAAAATCACTGTCATTGTCATCTCTTTCACAAAAAGGATAAGGCAGGGAATTAACCCTGCCTTTTTTTTGCAATAAAAATTTTGAAAGGAGTATATTACTATGAAAAAACCAAGTAATACATATAATATACACCATTTACAGCAAATGTCAATATAGTGTTGACATTTATTTTTTTATAATATACAAATAACTTGTGCTGGCGATATGCGGCACACGCTAAAATAATATGTTTCAACCCTCACTAGGTGTCGTGAGGGTCTTTTTATTTGCACAAATCGAGTTCCTGTTTAAGCTTGTACAATCTCGCCACCCACTCCCAAGTATCTTCATATCCTTCGTAAGGTACTTTTTTTAGCTCCTCAGCGACTTTAGGTCCACCAAGAGGGAATGTAGGGCAAAAGCTAGAATTGATTGTTCTCGAGCAACCTGATAGCAGTATCACGAGTAATATTACTAGCAGAATAAATAGCAGACTTTTCTTTATCGACATACTTAACCACCTCTACTTCCTTCGTTATGTATTCTATCTTTTTATTTTGTGAGCCGATATAATATCCACAAACAAAGATTGCAGCAAGGATTCCAACTACAGATAAAAGCTTTGCCATACCAAGATAGCCCCCCAGTAAGCACCGCAGATGTATTCTCCGTAACCCCAACCTTGTTTTGATTCGGGTATGAGTTTGTTTAGCAAGTAACCTAACCAGTAACAAACGCCCATACCTAAGCCAGTAAACATCATAATCAGGTTATTGAAGTACAAACCCCAAAGGAAGGTGATAATCAAACCTGTTAAGCAAGTGCCACAGAAGCCAAACACTCTCGGATGAGCAAGTAACCATTTAGACTTGTAAAGAATATCGTCAATAAGTTCGCACTCCGCATCTTCTTCTCTGTTATAAGATTCACCTGATATTAAACCACCGATATATTCTCCCCAGCCGTAAAGCTGATAAGACACATAGCAAGCGATAAATCCGATAACAGCGGTGTCTATGTTGTGACTATAATAAAACAGCCCTACAATCGCAAAAAACACAGCATACCATATTTTGTTTGCTGGTATCTTATCCTTCCATAAACCGCCACGAATACGCCATAGTAAAGACGATAAACAAATAACTAATAAAGATAACATTTAATCCTCCCACAATAAACCATCGAAGAACAACTCTCTCTCAGTTTGTCTTCTTTTGATTAAACCTTTTAACACTTTACCGTTAGCACGAATCCAGTCCCAGTTTCTATATGCTGTAATCCAATCCATATTTTCAATAGCTTTCTTGCATACAGATTTATCGAAAGCAAGCTGACCGATGTTGTATATCAAACTATATAATGCTGCTTTCTGGTCGTGAGTAAATTGCACTCCTTTGGGTAACTCAATGCAATTTGCACAATACCACTCTAAATAACTATCAGCTTGTTCTCTGGTTATCTTATCGCCTTCCTTAACTGGAGTGCCGTCAGGGTATAGAGTAGTTCCGTAACCGATAGTCCATATACCAGCAGGACATTTATAAGCTTCTAATCTACAGCCTTCAAAGAACTTTATTAAGTCAAACATAACTAACCTCATTTGAATAAGAACAAACCAACCTCACTAACATTAATGCCAAATATAATTGAGAAGATTGTAATTAAGATATAAAGAAAAACCTTGTTGCTTAATACCTCTTTTAAGTTACCAACAAAGCTTGTTTTTGTGCTAATGATAGTTTTTATTTCCTCTATCTTCTCATCTAAAGTGTCAACTTTCTTGTCAAGACAATCTACTTTCTTCTCGATTTCGCTCATTCTTTTTTCCATTTTTTCTGCATCCTCTGCTTGTTTCTTATGCAGCAATATAGCTTCTTGGGACATACCTCCGTGTCCGTCTTGAGCTAATATCATTTCCAAAGCAGTCTTTTGTTGTATTGGCATTTTTTCCTCATAGTTTCCACCTCTAAAAAAACAAAGAGGCTATAAGTTAATATAACCTCTTTACAACAAATTTGTCAAGAGTGCATTGCTCTGTAATACTTTTTCATTTTATCTTTCGGTGCATCCATATCGGATAGAAAATCGTAAGCTAACTCGATATAGGTTTCGTCAGAACGACCAGACTTATAATAGTCTGAATAAATCATATTCAAAGCAACATACCAGTCGCAAGGGTTAAAGTCGTAGTCTTTAGACTCTAACACCCTATCAGTTGTTTCTTTACTCCAGTGTTCACCAGTTGAACCGTCTTTGTTCTTCATTTTGTGAACAGCGTATTTTGCGGTATCGGTAGTGAAGTGAGGATTAAGAAGTAAATCTACTTCAAGCAAAAAACGTTCAACCATATCTGGGTGTTTGTTTTTTACTTCTTCAACAAAATGGTCCACTTTGTGTGTTAAATGTTCCATTGTTTCAGTATCGCCATTTCGACCGTACTCATCAATCATCTTGTAAAACGTCATCATCTTTTTTCTCCATTAAGATTTTTGCCAATGGTGTTTTTCGTATTTCTTTATCAATAACACAAGAGGCTT